>CAZNOK010000005.1:0-53830 GCA_964574605.1 uncultured Verrucomicrobiota bacterium | reverse complement strand
TTTCTGGAGCACATCGAGTTTGCCGGCTGCCACAGCGGCGACGCCGCGATGGTGTTGCCGCCGCACTCGCTGGCAAAGGGACCGATTGAGACGATGCGCCGTTACACGCACGAGATGGCGCGCGAATTGCGCGTCGCCGGGTTGATGAACGTGCAGTTCGCCGCCAAGGGCGACGATGTCTGGGTGCTCGAAGTCAACCCGCGCGCCTCGCGCACGGTGCCGTTCGTGAGCAAGGCCATTGGCCGTCCCCTCGCCAAGCTCGCGGCAAAAGTAATGACCGGCAAGAAACTGACCGAGCTTGGTTTCGCCGAGGAAGTCTGGCCGAAATATTTTTCCGTCAAGGAATCCGTCTTCCCGTTCGCGAAGTTTCCCGGCCACGACATCCTGCTCGGCCCCGAGATGCGTTCGACGGGCGAGGTCATGGGCATCGGGCGCGACTGGGGCATGGCCTACGCCAAATCCCAGATGGCGGCGCAGCCTGCGTTGCCACAGAGCGGCAAGGTGTTCATCAGCGTGCGCGACTCCGACAAATCGCACACCGCGAAGATCGCCAGAGAACTCGCCGACCTCGGATTCTCGTTGTGCGCCACTGACGGCACGGCGGAGGTGCTGGAAAAACACGGCCTCGCTGTCCAGCGCCTGTTCAAGGTGCAGGAAGGCCGCCCCAACGTGCTCGACCTGATCAAGAACAACGAAGTCCAACTCATCATCAACACCCCCGCCGGCAAAACGCCGCGCGTGGACGAGGTGAAGATCCGAACCGCCGCCGTGCTGCACCGCATCTCGATCATGACGACGCTGGCAGGCGCGAAGGCGGCGGTGATGGGCATCAAGACTTTGCGCGAGCGCGGCCTGAAGGTTCATTCGCTGCAGGAATTCCACAAACGGAAATGACGCGTTCTACTTCGCGCCGTTGATCAGTTTCTGGAACGCTGCCATCTCGCGCAACGTCTGGAAATCCGGTTCCGCCTTTGCCAAAGCCCGCAGCTTCGGATCCAGCGACAACGCATTCTGCAAGAGCGACAGCGCCTCCTCGGGCCGGTTCTGCACAGCGCGGTAACAGGCCATGTTGAAGTGCGCGAGCGCGTCGCGCGGGTTCGCGTCGAACGCGTGTTGGAGCGTCTCGACCGCCGCGTCCAACGAATGAACCCGACGGCGGATGTAGGCGAGGTTGATCCAGATGCCGGAATCGCGCGGGTTCATCTCCGCCAGTTCCGCAATGAACGGCTCCGCTTCCGTCAGACGGTTCTGGTGCCAGAGGATCGCCGACTTCATTGCGATCGCGCGGGGATTGTGCGACTCCAACGCGAGCGCGACGTCGATTTCCCGCAGCGCGTCGTCCAGCATCTTCAGGTCAAGGTAACCGGACGCGTACTCGACGTGCTTCTGAACTTCCGGATTCATCCGGGCGTAATATAGCAGGCTCTTGTGTTGTTTGCCAAATCACGTTACAACAATGCTCGTGTTGCCGACCGAGATCCAACAGCTCCTCGACCGCGACAACTGGCTGCGCCGCGGCCGGCGAATTTCCTTTTTCACCGGCCCCAGCCCCGAGATTGCCGCCATCGCCCGTCGTGACCGCAACACCTTCCGCCATATTGCCGTTGTCATCGCGCCGACCAACGCCGAGATGGAGCGCCTCCGCGCGCCTCGCCTCGCCGGCAGATTTCCCCGCGCCTTCTTCCTCTCGCTTGAGGAACTCGGAGCGGCCTCAGCGCCGCGACCGGGCATCGCCTCCTTCGACGCCACCGTCATCACCAACACGCCCGTCGGCGATTCGCACTGCCGACTCGCCTTCCAAGCGCCTGCGCTCCGCGATCTTCGCGCGCCGCAATTTTTCATGATGGACGCGAAACCGGAGCGCACGCCGCTCGGCGCGCGCGCCGTCCGCCGCAACGCATGGCACGACGCCGTTGACTGGACACCGCAGCCGCTCCTCAAACGCCCGTTCGGTGTGTGCCGCGATTTTCATCCGCACTTTCCCGCCGACTACCTCAGGCATCTCGCCCTCCCGCCATCGCTCGCGCCGTTCCTCCACCTGCCCGCGCCAGACCGATTCGACATGCTCTACAAAGTGTTGCCCGACGGCATCGGCACACCGCTGATGACGCAACTGAAACGCGGCGACCGCGTCCACATGATCGGCCCGCTGGGCAAACCGTTCGACGTCCGAACACTCCGCGCCGCCGGGGTCGAGGAAGTTCACGTTGTCGGTGGCGGTGTTGGCATGGCGCCATTGATTCTGCTCGTCGAGGCGCTGCGGTTCTGCGGGTTCCGTCTCAAAGTGTTTCTCGGCATCGCCACGCTCGAAACGCTCCGCTACCGCGACGAACTCGCCGCCACCTTCGGCGAGAAACCGCGCGACGCCTACGTGTATGTGGACGACCTTCTCGCCGCCGGCGTGCCGGCGCGCGACATCTTCCTCTCGTTCGACACCGCCATGCCGCGACGAGTCCGCAACATTCCGCGAGAGAATTTGTTCCGCGGTCTCGTGCCGGAACAATACCGGAACACAATCTTGGCATGTAGGGGCGCACTGCGTGCGCCCCACTCCGATGCCGGCAATGGGCGCACGCAGTGCGCCCCTACAGAAAAGATCGCCGCCTTCACTTGCGGCCCGAACCGGATGATGGAAATGATGACCGGCATCTGCCAGCGCGCCGGCATTCCGTTGAAGGTGCTGCTGGAGAAACGAATGGGCTGCGGCATCGGCGTCTGTTTCTCGTGCGTCCAGAAAGTGCGACGCCCCGACGGCTCGGAAGATTACGTTCGCGTCTGCAAGGACGGCCCCGTTTTCGACGCAAAGGACATCGTATGGAACAACAACTCGAAACAACCATCGGCAAGCTGCGGCTGCGCAGCCCGCTGCTGACCGCCTCCGGCACGTCGGGCAGCGCCGACGAACTCGCAAGCCTCGGCGACTCCGCCGCGATTGCGAAGACGCTCGGCGCGTTCGTCACGAAAGGCGTCACGCTCGCGCCGCGCCAAGGCAATCCCGAACCGCGCATCATTGAGACGCGCGCCGGCATCCTCAACTCCATCGGCCTTCAGAACAAAGGCGCTGACCGGTTTCTGAGCGAAGATTTGCCGAAGCTGCGGGAGTACGGCGTCCCGATCATCGTCAACATCTCCGCCAACACCATCGTCGAATACGGCGCGCTTGCGGCGCGGATTCTCGGAGGCGCTGATGACGTGGCCGGGTTGGAAATCAACGTCTCCTGCCCGAACATCAAGCACGGCGGCGTCAGCTTCGGGATTGATCCAGTCGCCATCGAACAAATCGTTCGCGCGGTGAAGAACGTTGGAGGTGACGTGACGGTCATCACCAAGCTGACGCCGAACATCACCGACATCACCGTCGCCGCCCGCGCCGCCATCGCCGGCGGCACCGACGCGCTTTCAATGATCAACACGTTGCGCGGCGTTGCGATGGACATTCGCGCGCAGAAACCATACTTTGCCAACGTCTCCGCCGGTTTGTCCGGGCCGGCCATCAAGCCGGTTGGCCTGTGCATGGTATGGGATTGTTTCGCGAAGATTCCGGAATGCCGGAGCTGCAAGGTGCCGATCATCGGCATCGGCGGCATCTCGACGTGGCAGGACGCCGTCGAGTATCTGCTTGCCGGCGCGAGTGCCGTGCAAGTCGGCACGGCGTGGTTCGTGTATCCGGATGTGTTCCTGGACATAAAGAGGGGGCTGATCAGGTATCTGGGCGATAACAAGACAACCGTCCAGAAATTGATCGGCAAAGCCCACCGATAATGCAGGCTTGCGTCGGCGGGGCAGTATCGTTAGCATGGCGGCATGAAAGTGTTTGTCACAGGCGGGGCGGGCTACATCGGAAGCGTGTGCGTTGAGGAATTGCTCAACGCGCGCCATCAGGTGTACGTCTTCGACAACCTGAGCGAAGGCCATCGCCAGGCGGTTGACCCGCGCGCGACGTTCATCGAGGGCGACCTCGCGGACCGTCCGTTCCTGTTTCAAACGATGGAGCGGCTGCGTCCCGACGCGGTGATGCACTTCGCGGCCAATGCGCTCGTGGCGGAGAGCATGATCAATCCGGCAAAATATTTCCGCAACAACGTCGGCAACGGCGTGAACCTGCTCGAAGCCTGCGTGCAGTCCGGCGTGGAGAGGTTCGTGTTCTCCTCGACGTGCGCGATTTTCGGGATGCCGTCGAAGATACCGATCCGGGAGGATTGCCCGAAGGCACCGATCAATCCGTACGGCGAATCGAAGTTGATGTTCGAGAGGATTCTGGAATGGTTCGCCGGGATTCATGGGATCCACTACGTTTGTCTGCGCTACTTCAACGCCGCGGGCGCGTCGCAACGCTACGGCGAACATCACTGGCAGGAGACGCACCTGATCCCGAACGTCCTCAAGGTCGCGCTCCGCCTGAAACCGCATGTCGAGTTGTTCGGCGCCGATTACCCGACGAGCGACGGCACCTGCATCCGCGACTACGTCCACATTCTCGATTTGGCACAGGCGCACCTGCTGGCGCTTAGCTGCGAGCAGAGCGACGTGTTCAATCTCGGCAGCGGCACGGGCTATTCCGTTCTTCAGGTCATCGAGGCGGCGCGCAAAGTGACCGGCCACACCATTCCCGTGATCGAGAGACCGCGCCGTCGGGGTGATCCGCCAAAGTTGATTGCCGACTCCAGAAAGATCCGCAAGGCGCTCGGTTGGGAGCCGCGCTTCGACAATATCGAGGCAATCGTCGAAAGCGCTTGGAACTGGCAGCGCGCCCGGCCCAAGGGCTATCGTTAGGCGACGTCAACGCAGCGGTTGACGCTTCTTCAGCCACGCAGCGGTGCTCATGTGCAAGGCGAGCATCGAACGGCATTGCGCGGGGGCGGCTGAACTGTAATGGATGGTGGCCTCGACGCGATACTGCGCGTCCGTCCACGTCATACTCCGATGGAAGGCGAAGCTGTCGAGCTTGCGGGTCAATTCATCGGTGCTGACGCCGATCCCCGTCTGCGATGAAAGCGGTCCGGCGACCTCGGACTGTTCGGCGGGTGCGCTGCGTTGCTCGCGTCGGACCAGCCAGACTTCCTTGAGCGTGCTGTTGTAGAAATGCGCGGTGAACCGCTCGAACTCGATGCCCTTGGTGGCCGGTGGCACTTTCAGGTCGGCGGTGTCATCGCTGAGGATGATGGGATTTCGCGCGTAACGGTCCTGAATCCAGAGCACCCAGAACGGCGAAAGCAGGATGAGCGCGATTCCGAAACCGGCAAAGTAGATGAGCGTGCGCGGCACCGGTTCGAAGACGCGTTTCCCTCGCGGCGACGGTCGGCACGCGCACGCGCATCGTCACGCCGCAGGAATGACAAATGACTTCCGCCGTCGTCTCCGTCGGCTTTAACGGCGGCGTGACAAGGCGCTCTCCACAATTCTGGCAACGGACATCCATGGGTCATTGAGTTTCCACTGCGAAATGTTGTGCCGTTGTGCTAGGATGCGGCGCTGACAATGGAGCAGCTTGAACAGAACCGGCGGCATCCGCTCGACGGCCTGCAAATCGCAGCCGCCGTGTGCGTGGCCGCGTTGGTTATTTGTGAATTGGTGTTGCTGACGCAAGTGTTCCGATCGCACCGCTCGCGTGGGATGCGCGTTCAGGCGACGGAGGAGGTGCGTGTGACGCCGCCGCCGGCGGCCAGCAACGCGGCGCCAGCGATCGCCACCGGCGCCGTGACGGCCCGGACGGCGACGGCGTCGCAGCCGGTCTTGAACCCGGCGCTGAAGATTCAACAGGTGCAGCGCGACGGTGCGGCGTTGGAGTTGCAACTGCGGGCGCAGACGGGCGAGACGGAGTTCGCGGCGACGGCGTCGCGTGTGAGCGTGGAGTGGCGCTTGGCGGACGGCTCGACGCGGCTGGAATGGATTGCGGTGCCGGTGGCGTGGGAGAATTTTACTGTCAAAACGCTGGCAGCACGCTACGATGGTTCCATGGCGCTGTTGCGCGAATTCACGGTGCGGACCTTTTATCGCCAGAAACTCCAGGACATGATGACAACCGAGATTCCAACACCCTGAGGAACGCATGGAAGGCACGATGTTAGGCCCGTATTTTGTCGAGGAACAAATCGGCCAGACCCGGTGGGGGCCGGTGTATCGCGCGATGCAGACAGCGGTAAACCGGCCGGTCGCGCTCAAGATCCTCTCGCCCGGGGAGAAGGAGGACCCGGGCAAGGTGAATCGTTTCCTCGCCTCCGCCCGCCAGGCGGCGCAACACTCCTACGACGGCGTCGTGGCCGTGTATGAAGTCGGCACGGCTTCCGGCGTTCATTACTGCGCGATGGAATTGATGGACGGTCCGCCGTTGCGGGAGTTCCTGCGCAAGACGGACGGCTTGGCACGCGGACACGCTGACGAGCGCCGCCTGCTGCAGATGATCTCCGAGATGGCGGCGACGCTGGACGCGCTCTGGAAGAACAAGGTGCCGCACCAGCCGCCGTTGGAAGCGAACCTGCTCGCCAACAAGGCCGGCCACGTGAAGATGATCAACATCCATCCCGCCGAGCGGCCCGCCAGCCAGTCAGCCGAGCAGGACATGGAAACGCTCGGCGTGCTCGTGGCGACGCTGGCCAACGAGGTCGGCACCGTGAGCCAGCGAGTCGGCGCGTTCGTCGAGCGGTTGATGGACACGCAGGGCCGAAAACGATTTCGCTCACTTGCCGAGGTGGCGTCAGCGGCCGAGGCCTTGGAGCGTCAGATGTTTCCCGTCGTGGTTCCGAAGAAGACGGCGGCCGCCTTGGCGCCGGCGAAACGCCATCTCTCGCCGATGGTCGTCGCCATCGGCGTGACGGCGTTGGTGGTGATGATGGTGCTCATCGGTTGGATGGTCTGGAAATTGAAACGCGAGATAAGTCCCGCGAAAAGCCAGCGCCCCGCCGACGCCGGCACGATGGTCGCGGTGCCCGCCGGCGCGTTCATTTACCAGAGCGGGGAACGCAAGACCCTGAACACGTTTTACATTGACCGCTACGAGGTGACGTTCGGCGAATACAAGAAATTCGTTGACGCGTCGTTGCGGGTCTATGTGAAGGAACATCCATTCGCGCCGCGCAACAAAGTCCACGCGCCGGCCAACTGGGAGCAAATCGTGGAAGCCATTCGAACGCGCACGCCACTGAACAACGCATGGGTAACGTGGGATTCGCCCGTGTTCGGCGTGGACTGGTTCGACGCGTGGGCCTACGCCACGTGGCGCGGCAAACGGCTGCCGACCGAGGAGGAATGGGAAAAGGCCGCGCGCGGCACCGACGGGCGGCCGTTCCCGTGGGGCAAGGAATTCAAAAACGTCTGCGGCTGGGCCGGCGGCGACCAGTTGTTCCGCTGGAATTCCGTCTATCAGTTTCCCGACGACAAGAGTCCGTACGGTGCCATCGGCATGGCCGGCGGCGTCAGCGAATGGACCGACACCTCCACGCGGGAAAGCGCCGTTATTCGCGGCGGCAACTGGGCCAGCACCAACCTTGCTGTCACCGTGCGCATGGCCACCAACACGCGCGAGTGGCGTTCCGACCGCGTCGGGTTCCGTTGCGTCTCCGACAAGAACGTCAAGCCACCCGCCCCGTGACAAGCCACTGGACTTTACCACACTGGATGGAGTAAATTGCGCGCGGAACGCGGGAACCTACACGTGCCAGAGCCAAGAAGCCAACAACTCCCGGACAGCGACCGGATTTACCGCGAGGTGTTCGACAGCACCAGCGACGCCATCTTCATTCACGATGCCGCCACCGGCGAGGTGCTGGATGTCAATCGCACCACTCTGGACATGTACGGCTGCACCCGGGAACAGATTCTCGGACAAAACGCGGCTGCATTCTGCGACGGCAAATCGCCGTACTCGCCGGACGATGCCAAGGAATGGATCCGACGCGCCGTCGAAGAAGGCCCGCAGACCTTTGAGTGGCTCGCCCGACGCCCGAATGACGAGCGTTTCTGGGTGGAAGTGTCGCTGCGCCGCTGCGAGATCGGCGGAAAGACCTGCATCCTGGCCACCATCCACGACATTAACGAACGCCGTCGCATGGAGGAAATCTGGCGCGCCAGCGAACAACGATTCCGCCTGCTCATGGAACACGCCCAGGACGGCATCGCCATGTGCGAGCGCACCGAATACACCACGCACGACGGCACCAAGCGTTTCAGCCGGAGACTCGTTTTCTGCAACGACCGTTTTGTTCAAATGGCTGGCCGCAGCCGCGACGAGCTGCTTCGGTGTCCGGACCTGACCCAGTTCACCCGCACCACCATCAAGCCCGGCGAACAAACCCAATTGCGCGAACGCCGCGACGCCGGGCTTCCCTACAGCGGCGTCTCCTCATGGATCCGCCCGGACGGCAAAGAGAACTACTTCGAATGGACCTCCGTCCCGTTGCGTATCGGCGGCAAGTTCTACACGTTGGAAATAGACCGCGACATCACACAGCGCCGCCGTTCCGAGGAGGAGTTGCTCCTGAAATCCAGCGCGCTCGAAGCCAGCGCCAACGGCATCATGATCGCCGACCGCGCCGGTCGCATCCTCTGGGCCAACCCCGCTGTCAGCCGCATGACCGGCTACGATGTGGCCGAAGTCATCGGCCGCAACCCGCGCCTCCTCAAGTCCGGCCAGCAGCCACGCCGGTTCTACCAGGAACTCTGGGACACCATCCTCAACGGCCACATCTGGCGCGGCGAGCTGGTCAACCGACGCAAGGACGGTTCCCTGTACACCGAGGATCTGACCATCACGCCTGTTTACGGCGGCAGCGGACAGATCACCCATTTCATCGGCGTCAAACAGGACATCACCGACCGCCGGCGCATGGAGGAACAGTTCCGCCAGACCAACAAACTCGAAGCCATCGGCCGCCTCGCCAGCGGCGTTGCCCATGATTTCAACAACATCCTCACCGCCATCATGGGCTACAACGAAATCATCTTGCGCCAGCTCCCGCAATATGACCCGTTGCGCCGCGAGGCCGTCGAAATCGAAAAAGCCTCCTACCGCGCCGCTCATCTCACCCGCCAGTTGCTCGCGTTCAGTCGCAAACAAGTCCTGCAGCCCGTTGTCATCAACCTCAACCAGCTCGTCACCGACCTCAGCCACATGCTGCACCGCGTGCTCGGCGACGACATCGTGTTGCGCACCGCGCTGACCGATCCGCTCGGTCTCGTCCAGGCTGACCCCAGCCAGATTGAACAGGTTGTCCTCAACCTCGCTGTCAACGCCCGCGACGCCATGCAGCACGGCGGCACGCTGACCATTGCCACTTCGCATGCCATGCTCGACGAGGAATACGCCAGCACGCACCACGACACCAAACCCGGCGACTACGTTTTGTTGTCGGTCACCGACACCGGTCCCGGCCTGACACCGGAGGCGCAGGCGCATTTGTTTGAACCGTTCTTCACCACCAAGCAGGATGGGCACGCGACCGGCCTCGGCTTGGCCACCAGCTACGGCATCGTCAAGCAAACCGGCGGCCATATCATCGTGTACAGCGAGCCGAACCGGGGCGCCTGCGTCAAAGTCTATCTCCCCCGGCTGCCCGGCGCAGCCGTTCCGTTCCAAGCGAGGATTGGCCCTGTCTCGTTGCCGCGCGGCGCCGAGATTATTCTCGTCGTTGAAGATGAACCCGCGTTGCGTTCCTTGGCCACTAACGCGTTGCGCGAATTGGGCTACACCGTCTTGCCGGCGTCCAATGGCGTCGAAGCCATCACCCTGCTGGCCGAACACCCCAGCCTCAAACCGCATCTGGTGCTTACCGACGTGGTGATGCCACAAATGGGCGGACGCGACCTCGTGGCCAAGCTGCGTCAGGCAACTCCCGCTTTGAAAGTTCTTTACACTTCCGGTTACACTCGTGAGGTTCTCACGCAGGAAGGCGTCGAAGAAGGGAATACCGGGTTCCTGCAAAAACCCTACACTTCCACCACGCTGGCCCGCAAAATCCGCGAAATCCTCGACCAGACGCCGTAGGCCAAAAAGGGCTTGTCAAGCCGGAGTCTCCTGCTATAGTCCGCCCTCGCCTTCCGATAGAAGCGCCCTAGCTCCTGAAGCAGACAGCCTTCCGAAGGCAGGAGATACTGCAGTTACATGGCTACAAACCCAATGGAAAAATACCTTTCCGAGGTGAAGGATTTCACCGAGGGAATGTTGGTGCAAGGCAGAGTGATCGAAGTCCGTCCCGGCGACGTGCTGGTGGACATCGGTTACAAGTCCGAGGGACTCATCCCGCGCGCCGAGTTCGACGATCCCGACAACATCAAAGTGGGTGACCAAGTCGAGGTGTTGCTCGAAAAGATCGAAGACGACGACGGCATGGTCGTGCTCTCGTACGAAAAAGCCGCGCTCAAGAAAAACTGGGACCACATCGTTACTCTCTGCAACGAGGGTGGCACCATCGAAGGCCGCGTCAAAGCCAAAGTCAAAGGCGGCCTCACCGTCAACATCGGCGTGGACGCCTTCCTGCCCGCCTCCCAGATTGACGTCATCCCGCCGAAGAACCTCGACGAGTTTGTTGGCAAAACCTACCAGTTCAAGGTCGTCAAGATCAACGAGGACCGCAAAAACATTGTCCTGTCCCGCCGCGAACTCATCGAACAGGAACGCGACGAGCGCCGCAAACAAATCCTGACCAACATGCAAGCCGGTCAGATCCGCGCCGGCACCGTCAAGAACATCACTGACTTCGGCGCGTTCATTGACCTCGACGGCATTGACGGCCTGCTGCATGTCACCGACATGAGTTGGGGCCGCATCAATCACCCCAGCGAACTCGTCAAAGTCGGCGACCAGATCGAAGTCATGGTTCTCGAAGTGGACCGCGATAAAGAACGCGTCTCGCTCGGCCTCAAACAGAAGAACCGCAATCCGTGGGACGACATCGCCATGAAGTATCCCGTCAACACGAAGGTTCACGGCAAGATCGTCAGCGTTGTCCCCTACGGCGCCTTCGTCCAACTCGAAGACGGCGTCGAAGGCATGATCCACGTCAGCGAGATGTCCTGGACCAAACGCATCGCCCGCGCCTCTGACGTCCTCAAGGCCGGCGACGAGATTGACGCCGTCGTTCTCGACATCAAACGCGACGAACAGAAAATTGCTCTCGGCATCCGCCAGCTCGAATCTAACCCGTGGACGCATGTGCCCAAGAAGTATCCGCCCGGCACCCATATCACCGGCAAAGTCCGCAACCTCACCAACTTCGGAGCGTTCGTTGAAGTCGAGGAAGGCATTGACGGCATGGTTCACGTCTCCGACCTCTCTTGGACCCGCAAGGTCACCAACCCCGCCGAGATCCTTAAGAAAGGCCAGAAAGTCGAAGCCGTCGTTCTCGAAGTGGACTCCGCCAACCAGCGGATGTCACTCGGCATCAAACAACTCGAAACCGACCCGTGGCGCAATATCGAACAGCACTACCGCATCGGCGACCTCATCAAGGGCAAAGTCGTCAAGCTCGCCAGTTTCGGCGCTTTCATCGAGTTGCCCGACAAACTCGAAGGCCTCGTGCACATCAGCCAGATCAGCGAGGAACGCATTGAGAAAATCAAGGACGTCCTCAAAGTCGGCGCCGAAGTCACGGCCCGTGTCATCAAGGTGGACCCTCAGGAACGCCGCATCGGCCTCAGCATCAAAGCCGCCGCCTATTCCAGCGAGCAGCTCGAAGCGGAGAAGCGGATGTTCGAAGACGCGCTTCGCCCCGGCGAAGCCATCGTGGACCTCGAACACGCTTTCGAGCGCGCCGAGGACGAGAAGGGCGACAAAAACCAGTAGGCAAACCCGCCGAAATCCTGTACAAATGCCCCGCTCGCAAGACCGGGGCATTTGACTTTTATGAAATCAGCCGACGAACAACTCAAGCTGCTCGAACAAGGTGTCGAGAAACTCTACACCCACGACGAACTCCACAAGAAGCTCGCCAAGGGTAAACCCCTTCGCGTCAAACTCGGCTGCGACCCGACCGCCCCCGACTTGCACCTCGGCCACAGCGTCGTCTTGAGAAAGCTCCGCCAATTTCAGGATCTCGGCCACAAAGCCATCCTCATCATTGGCGACTACACCGCCCTCATTGGCGACCCCACCGGCCAGAACAAGACCCGTCCCATGCTGGACGCGACGCAAATCAAGCGCAACGCCCAGACCTACTTCCAACAGGCCGGCAAAATCCTCGACGTATCGCCCGACAAACTCGAAATCCGCTACAACAGCGAATGGCTCGCCAACATGGGCCTCGCCGATGTCATCTGGCTCGCCAGCAAAATGAGCGTCGCACGGATGTTGGAGCGCGACTCCTTCGAGAAACGTTACAAAGCCGGCGACCCCATCAGCGTCCACGAGTTCCTCTACCCGCTCATGCAGGGACACGACTCCGTCATCGTCCGCTCCGACGTTGAACTGGGCGGCACCGACCAGACCTTCAACAACCTCGTCGGTCGCGACCTCCAGAAAGATGCCGGACAGGAATCACAAGTGGTCGTGATCATGCCCATCCTCGAAGGGCTTGACGGCGTCGAGAAGATGTCCAAGTCCAAAGGCAACTTCATCGGCCTCACCGAATCGCCCAAAGACATGTTTGGCAAAACCATGTCCATCAGCGACGCCCTCATGCCGCGTTGGTATTCGCTTCTCCTCGGTCGTTCCGTCACTCACAAACATCCGATGGAAGCCAAGAAAGCTCTCGCCCACGCCATCGTCGAGCAATACCACGGACGTGCCGCAGCCGACACAGCTCGGGCCGAGTTCGAACAGAAATTCTCCAAGAAAGACTACAGCGAAGTCGCCGACACACTCGTCGCCCCCGCCGACATCGTCCTCCTTGACCTCGTGGCCAAGGCCGGCAAGTTCAAGAGTCGCAGCGACATTCGTCGTCTCATCGAACAAGGCGGTGTCACCCTCGACGGCCAGAAACTGACCGACCCCAAAGCCCGCGTCGCCGTGAAGCCCGGTCAAATCCTCAAAGCCGGCAAACTTGTCGTGGTCAAGCTGGCCGTGTCGTGATATTTTCCGCACCGGTTATCGGGGCGTAGCGCAGCTTGGATTAGCGCGCCTGCCTTGGGCGCAGGAGGTCGCGGGTTCAAATCCCGCCGCCCCGACCACTTTTCTTAGGAAAAGTGTCAATATTACTTTGTGCGTGACAATTCCGTGACAATATTGTAGGTTCAAGAGCGTTATGAAACGCTCTTTTCTCATCAGCGTCGGGTCAGTCAAGGTACCGGTTTATAGCCTTGCCAGTGGTCGCTGGTGCATTAGTTATTACCAGGATGGGCGACGACGGCGCGAGACCCGCGCCACTCGTGATGACGCGACCGATCGGGCAAAAGAAGTTGCAACTGCTATCCATAACCAGAAAGCATTGGGGATCATGCTCACGGGTGTCGACCGCGTCGCATATGCCCGTGCACTCGAAGTACTCAAGCCGTTCGGAGTGACGCTCCATGACGCCGTGGAGGCGTACATTAACGCTAGAAGTAAACTTCAGAAGGTGTCGCTACTAGATGCAGTAGATTTTTATCTGCGTTACCATCCGCGCGCTTTGCCGGCGAAGATGGTCAAAGAAGTTGCGAATGAATTGCTGGAGGCGAAGCGGAAAGATGGAGTCAGCGCCGCCTACCTCAAAGATCTACGCTCGCGGCTGCCGCATATTGCCGCTGCGTTCTCGATCCCCATTGGACAGGTGACACAGAGTCAGATCGAGGATTGGCTGCGCTCGCTGCCCGTCTCCTTGCGCACGCGAAACAATTATCGAAGTCTGGTCGTCACGCTTTGGCGATTCGCACGGCAGCGCGGGTATCTCTTACGAGATCGTGCCACCGAAGCTGACATGTTGCCTCGTGCCAAAGACAATGGTTCGGAAATAGAAATCTTCCGTCCCACGGACTTCGCAAAGTTAATTGGTAGAGCGGACGCAAAGCTGGTGCCATTTCTCGCTCTTGGGGCATTTACCGGTTTGCGGCATGCGGAACTTCTTCGCTTGGAGTGGGAGGATGTTCGCTTCACCCAAGGCTTCGTGGAGGTGAAGGCAAAGAAGGCCAAGACCGCACAGCGTCGGCTGATTCCGATTCAGCCCAACTTGGCCGCTTGGCTCGCACCGTATCGAGCACAACACGGAGCAGTCTGTGTGTGGTCCCGGATAGGGCGCAAGGCGTCCGCACTGGCGAAAAGGCTTGGCATTCGTTGGCCTAAGAACGGGCTGCGGCATTCTTACGCAACCTACCGCCTCGCGCAATGTCAAGACGCAGCGAAAGTCGCGCTTGAAATGGGCAACACTCCCGCGATGATTTTCCGTCACTATCGCGAGTTGGTCACGCCACAAGATGCCAACGCTTGGTGGAGCATCTCTCCGAAAAAGGCGGCGAATGTGGTGCCTATGAGTGCGCATCAGAGCGCAGCCTAACCAGCAGCGCTTCCGGATCACAGTGCATACAGTGGAGTGGAAGCTGGTGGATTTCAAATCCGACAAACCATTGAAGAACACGTTGCGATGACATACGTGGGATGATACGGACGTAACCGAATTAGATTAACCTTGCCTACGGGCTGTTCTTTCGTAGGACATGGTGTTGTATTGGTTTGCGCCATGCATTTTTCACCGATGATCAGGCACATCGAACCGAGGAACTTTCGACGGTTGAGAAATGTCAAATTCATGGGATCCTCAGTAATCACTTCCCCGCTTTGTTGAGCTTCTCCCTAGCGTCTCCAAAGCCGCCTAGATTCTCAAGGTTCTTGTACCCGAGTTCCTTGAGGATGAGTAACGCACGTCCAGATCTTCCACCGCTGGCACAATAAAGAGCGATAGGGGCATTCTTGTCCTTGGTGACTTCGGTAATTCTGTCCTTGATCTGGTTATACGGAATCAGAATGGCACCATCCATGTGACCTTCGTCCCATTCGGCCTGCGTGCGAACATCAATCACGTATTTGCCCTTTACCATCTTCACTTTGCTGGGCTCGGATTCTTTCGTGGCACCGAACGCGGCGACGGCGAAGATCATCAAAAGTAATAGTTGTTTCATGCCAGTAGAATAGAGCTTCCGGGCCGCGATTCAACAACGATACACGTGGCTACAGAATTCCAAGCTCGGCGAGAAACGGAAGGGGCAATCACAGCTTCCAGAGGAAATGGCGCGTGAACTGACGCAGACCGGGAACACTCACCAGCAGGTCCAAGGCGAACGGAATGCGCCCGACCACCGACTGAATCCATTGGCTCTTTCGCATCTCCGGCCAGAGAACCCGGTGACACTCCTCGTCGAAGCGGCGCAACTCATTCCCGGACACATCGCCCGACGTCAACGCCTCCTGCACCACCTCCGCCGCAAGCTGAGCGGAATGAACCGCTCCCGGAATGCCTCTTGCGGTGAGTGGTCCCACAAACGCACCCGCATCTCCGACCAGCAACGCCCCGTTGAAGGCGCGACGTTCCCTTTTGAGCGAACCGAACTCAATCGGCCACGCCCGCACGTCGCTGATGACAGCATCGGGCGTCAGGCGCGGCTTGAGTTCCGACTCCACGAATCGCCCGAACAACTGACGGATATTCATCCGGTGCCGGCGAAGCACGTCCAAGTGGACTCCGACGCCGACGTTGGCGCGCTCGCGCCCCAATGGAAAGACCCATGCGTATCCAGGCAGGAGGTTGCGCGAGAGGATGAACTCGTAGCGGTCCGACACACAATTGATTCCCTGAACGTAAGCGCGCAACGCAATCGCCCGGTATTTGGCTGGACGCTGTTTCCGACCGAGGCCACGCGCGATGGCCGACATCGCCCCGTCCGCTCCGATGACCACCGACGCCTGAATCTCAGTCGGCTCGCCATTGACTACCGCCGACACGCCGACCACACGCCCATCCCGCAACAGCGGCCCTTTCGCCTCCCCGACTTGAAACCGTGCCCCCAACGCCACCGCTTGTTGCCGCAGCACGTCGTCAAACTCCATTCGTGGCGCGACAAGCTCCGGTGACCCGCCCGGTGTCGGTTCGAACTCCGCATCCAGTACGCGGCCACCCGGTGACTTCACGCGAGCGATCCGGATGCGGTTAAACCCGCTGGCCAACACCTTCTCGCCAAGACCGAGCTTTCGCAGCCGGTCAACCGTTGGAGCGCTGACACCGTCACCGCAAACCTTGTCGCGCGGAAATTGTTGCCGGTCGAGCAGGAGCACGTCACGTCCGTGGCGCGCCAGCAGCGCCGCCGCAACCGACCCTGCCGGTCCCGCGCCGACGACAATCACCTCATGCCGGTTCACTGTGTTCCACTGAGCCGGAACAATAAGAAGAACCGGTCGCTGCCAGGTGACTTCAGTTCCTTGACGAAATCAAATCCGGCTTTTTGCAGATCGGCCTTGACCAGAGCCGGCGCGATATGGCGGTGATGACCGGCGAAACGACGCGGTTCGTTGTCAGGTCCCTTGCGATCCAGAATGGCGACGTAGCCTCCGGGTTTCATCGTTTGATGCAGCCGATGCAGCATCGGTTCCGGATCCCAGAGCCGGCTGTAGCCGTCGGCGAAGATTGCCGCTTGCAATCCTCGGTCGGGAAGCGTCGGTAGGTCGCCGTTGACTGCGCGGAGAATGTCGCCGGAACTGCTCTTGATGTCGGCGGGAAGTTCATCCTTGCGCGTGGTCCACTCTTCCAGCATCACGTCGTAAATGTGCGCTCGCGATTTGAATTGCGCTTGTAAGGCAGGCAACACACTGCGTCCTTGATCGAGACCGATGAAGGCCACGCCTCCGGAGTTGGCCGCAATGGGTGGCAGTGCGTTCACGACTGTTTTCCCGTTCAATCCAATTGGCAAATCCGGATCGCCGGCGATCTTCCGAATGTCTTTTGGCTTGCGGAATACCAGCACGAACGGCTCCTTCTCAGGCCAAAGTTCATCCAGCGTGGTTTCAAACAGAAACCCCGCCTCGCGGGCTAGTCGGACGACGGTCGTTTCGCCCGTCCAATGATGTTTCTTCTCGCGCTCAGCCCAATCCACCCATTCCCTTTGCGGCCCCTTTTGCCGATCCACGATGAGCAGATACCCGCCGGGTTTCAGTCCTGTCCAGAGATGCTGCAGCATGTCAATCGGTTTGGCGAAATGATGGAAGACGTAATGCATAAAAAACAAGTCCGATGCCGCCGCCGGCAGGTGCGGGTCCTCCGTACTGCCTAGCACGGTGACTACTTGCGTCAGATTACGTTCTTGCGCTTTCTTGGTCACCTCGTCCAGCAGCTTCTGGCTGATCTCCTCCGCATAGACTTTCCCATGGCTTCCGACCACCTCCGCAAACGTCAGCGTGTCCGGGCCTTTACCGCACCCCACGTCAGCCACGACTCCGCCGGGGCCGACGCCCAGACGCTCGCACAAACGTCTGACAGCTTCCGCACGCTTGACCGGATCAATCTGCGTGCCTTTGCCGGATGACTTGCCTTTCTCGGCGCCGGTCAGCGGCGGGGCCAACAGGCACAAGCCCGCCCAACCGATCAAACAGGCGATCAAGACGCAAGACCATCGCCGCGAACTGAAACGCTTCCTTCGAGCAGAACAGACTTGTGAAATCAGCATGGCGCGAGCTTACCCGGCTGAAGCGGCTGATTTCAAATAAAATGTTGTGTTCCGGAAATGTTCCGGATGAAAAATGTGGAGCGGCACCTCACATTGGCGGGGATTATGCGCTTGCTCGGGTTCTGCTGCGCTCTACAATGACGCTGAAATCACCGGTGAATACGAGGACGGCAATGATGCAGTGTTTTATTCGTGTGTTCTGTAATGTGATGGCGCTTTGTCTTTGCGTCACGGGCTGTACATTCGCGGAGGACTTGGTCATTGCCGACAAGGGTGTCAGTAACTATCGCATCGCGGTCCCCGCCGAACCTACTCCGGAGGAAACCTTCGCCGCCGGGGAACTGCAAAAGTATCTGAAGACAGCCACCGGCGCGCAACTCTCTATCGTCAAAGGCGGAGACCCAACCTCTGGAAAGTTTCTAATCGTGGCCAGTCCGGAATCACTACCGTCGTTACCCGGTGTTGCGCCCCTCAAAAACAACAAAGAGGCCATCTTGGTTGTCCGCGTGAACGACGACGTGGTCATGCTCGGACGTGGCCACGCTGTCTGCTATGCCGTATATGATTTTCTGGAAACGGTCGCCGGCATTGCGTGGTTGTTTCCGGGTGAGTTGGGCGAAGTGATCCCAAAAACCGAAACGCTCAAGGTTGCTGATCTGAACCGTTCGCAGGCGCCGGACATCCAGATTCGCTGGATCGGCGGAGGGGAGTGGGCGTTCCGCAACAGGCTGAACGTCAACGTCACGGTTGGCGACAAGCCGACCGGCGTCATTCAGGTTTTCGGTGGCCATTCGTTCGCCAAGATACTGCCTCCCGCCGACTATTACGACAAGCATCCTGAATGCTACGCGTTGGTCAAAGGTCGGCGGCGGCGTTCCGAACGCTTGAGCCACAACAATCAGTTCTGCACTTCCAATCCCGACGTTGTGAAAAAGGCCGCCCGGAACATGATCAAGGCGCTGGACGAGAATCCGGGCGCGCAAGTCATCAGCCTGTCGCCGAACGACGGCTACGGTTTCTGCGAGTGCGACCAGTGCATGGCGCTCGACCCGAAGGGGCCGTACTCGCTGCTCGACGTTCAACGCGGCAAGAACGTCCCTTACCGGATGAACATTCTCTCGAATCGCATGTGGCTGTTTTACAACCAGGTCGCTCGCGAAGTGGCAAAGAAATATCCTGACGTGCTTGTTAAGAGTTTCGCTTACAGTCTTTACACTGACCCTCCCACGACTCCGGATTTCCGGTGCGCACCAAACCTGATGGTGCAACTCACCCACGGCATGTGCCACAACCATTCCTTGGCCGACCCGAAGTGTCCGGCCAACGCCGAATACTTCTGTCGCGTGGAGGGCTGGACAAAGTTGTCGAAGCATCTGGCCATCTACGAGTATTACTGGAAGGTGGCGTGGCTCGACATGCCGTGGGGCATTATTCATTCCATTCAGAACGACATCCCATACTATCGAAACCACGGCCTGAAATTGTTCTACACTCAATGTGGCAGCAACGCCGCCGGCGGGTTCGGGCCGATCTACTATGTCGCCGCGCACAAACTGTGGGATGCCGAGGCCGATGCGTTCGCCCTGCTGCGCCGGTATTGCGACAAGGCCTACGGCAAGGGCGCCGGCGCCATGTATGACTATTTCATGCTTTGGGAAAAACGCTTCCAAGAAACCAACGTCCACGTCTCGGGCGCGGCCTACAATAACATTCTAACCATCTTCACTCCCGAGAAACAAGCCGCAGCCAATGAACTACTGGCTCGCGCCGCAGCCGCCGCCGACAACGACAAGGACCGCGAACGAATCGCCCGCGTCAAAATGCAAATGGATTGCGTCGCCCTCGCCACGCGTTACTTGCGTGCCGCCAAGGAATTCAACGAAACATCAAAGGCGACCGCCAAACGCTGGTTCAATCCGGAAGCCGGCCGAAAAACTCCCCAGTTCAAGGACACCGTCGCTCCGTTGCTGGAAGAAATGAAACAAAAACTGCCCGTTTGGGAAAAGAATCATGTCGTCAGCTTTACCAACAACAATTACATCAGGCGATTCATGGATCCATCGTTCGCGTGCAATCATCTGAAGACCGAAAGCGATTCCGACGACGACGCATTGATCGCCGTCGCGACAGTCAAGGAAGACGCCATCCCCCGGAACAAGGAAATCCCAGAACGTATGACACTGTGGATTTACGGCCACGACTTTGACGGCTCAACAAAGCAACCGGAACACGATCTCTGGGTCATCGGTCCGGATGGACAGCGTCGTCAGTTCGGCGTTTTGGCGACTGACGGCAAAGGCAACCGGAAGAACCGCTGCTACGTTCTGCCCGGCATCACAAAGAACATGTTCGACGGCGACAAACTTAATCTCCTCGTCACCATCCGCAAGGACAGCAAATGGAGTTCTTCATTTCTCTACGCGCTCTATCTGATGCCCGAAATCGAAGGTATGACGCCGGATAAGGCCACTGCCTTAATTGAGAACCAACTCGACTGGGTCCGCCACAACGCCGCCGGCGCCCATGAGTATCCATTCCGTGGTCAAAAAGTTGATAAAGCGACCGACGTGAAGGTCTCCATCCCGTTCTGCGGTCTACCCAAAGCGGGACTTTCGGCCATGCCCCAATACCGCTGAAACAACCGGATTCCGTTTCTGCTGGAGGCACCGCACGACTTATAAGGTGGAGTCGCTTGACTTTCCGGTGCGCCACCGACAGAATCCCATTTGTCAGATGAAGAACCGCATCACGACAGCCGTTTTGTGTGCGCTGTATTTCAGCGTCGCGGTGGTGATTGGTGTTTTGCACCATCACGAACACGGCGGGCTGAACGACAATCACCAGTGCCCGGCGTGCGCGTGGCAACTCAGCGGCGTGGCCGACACCCCGGCGGAGCCATTGGTTCCGTGCCTCCTGTCTATCGTGGTTGCTACAGTGATGCCGTCGTTCCGTGCGCCAGTGCCTGCCGCGTTGTTCCTACCCACGGCCAGTCGCGCCCCTCCTGAAACGTCCGCATAGGTTCGGACGTCGTTTGGTCGTTTGAATTGAACTGCCGGCACGCACACGCCGCCGGCGCAAACCCTTTCAGGAGGAAAATGAAAATCGTTTTACTTTGTATCCTGCTGGCCCTGCCGGCAGGCGTTAGTTTCGCCGCCGAGGATTCCGAACTCGACGCGCTCAAGAAGCAGATGCTGCAAATGCAACAGCAGATGCAGCAGATGCAGGACAAAATCCAGCAGTTGGAAGCCCAAAAGACAGCACCCCTGCCGGCAGCTTCCACGCCCGCACTGGTGCCGGCTGTGGCGTGGTCACCGTCACAACCCATCACCGTTGCGCGTTCCGGTAACGCCTACATGAACCTTAGCCTCGATGCGATGGGCAACTTCGGTTGGTCCACCGCCGAGAACGGCGAGATTCGGACCGGCCATCACGCCCCGTTGGAGCGCGGGTTCTCGCTGCGCAGTGTCGAACTGGCACTGGATGGCGCCGTGGATCCGTACTTCAAAGGCGCGACGATGCTCGCGCTGGCCTTGGGGCCGGACGGCGAGACGGTGTTGGAGTTGGAGGAGGCTTACGCCCAAACAACGTCGCTACCGTGGAACTTGCAGGTAAAAGCCGGCCAGTTTTACGCCGCGTTTGGCCGGCAGAACGCACAGCACGCGCACGAGTGGGCGTTCGTGGATCAGCCGCTGGTGCTCAACCGCCTGTTCGGCGGCGACGGCCTGCGCAATCCCGGCGCGCAATTGTCGTGGTTGACCCCAACGCCTTTTTACAGCGAGGTGATGCTGGGTATCTTCAACGGCATTGGCGAGACCGCCGCGAGTTTCCGCAACGAGGAGTCGGGGGACATCCACGGCGGCGAACCAGTGGATCGCAGACTACGCGGACCGCAAGACCTGTTGTTCGTGCCCCGGTATGCCTGTTCGTTTGAACTAAATGACACGCAGACGCTCGTGCTCGGCGCGTCGGGAGCATTTGGCCCGAATAATTCCGGTCAGCATGCCAGCACGCAGATTTACGGCGTGGACACGTATTGGAAATGGCGACCGGTCAACGCGCAGCAAGGCTTTCCGTTTGTCTCGTGGCAGACGGAAGCGGTGTTGCGACGATACGGCGCAGCGGCGCGGACGACGCCCGATGATCCGCCCGGCAGCGCCATCGCCCTGCCGGGAGAAACATTGACCGATTGGGGCTTTTACTCGCAAGTGTTGTACGGTTTCCGCCTGGGCTGGGTGGCCGGATTGCGCGGCGAGTTTGTGTCCGGCAACAGCGGGGCTTTCGATGCGGAATCGCGACTCGACCGCATCCGCGTGTCGCCCAACCTGACCTGGTATCCGACGGAGTATTCCAAGCTCCGCCTGCAATACAACTATGACCATCGCGAGGTGTTCGGCAACGATCACTCCGTGTGGCTGCAACTGGAATTCATGCTCGGCGCCCACGCGGCGCACAAGTTCTAAAGGAGACAAACTATGAAACGTATTCTCAGTGTAGTGGTCGCCGTCCTCGGCGGCCTGTTATTCGCTCAAATCAGCGAAGCCAAACTCAACGTCGTCGCCACGACGCCGGACTTGGCGTCCATGGCACAAGCCATCGGCGGCGACCGGATCGCGGTCACCTGTATCGGTAAACCAGCCGAAGATCCGCACTACATCCAAGCCAAGCCCGGCTACATTGTTGCCCTGAACCGGGCGGATGTGCTGGTGCTGGTCGGGCTGGAACTGGAGATCGGTTGGCTGCCGGCGTTGTTGGATCAAACCCGCAACAGCAAGATTCGCCTCGGCGCGTCCGGCTACGTGGATGCCAGCGTGGGAATCAGCCCGTTGGAGTTACCCACCGAGCCGGTCACACGGATGATGGGTGACGTGCATCCTTACGGCAACCCGCATTACCTGCTCGATCCCGAACGCGGTAAAACTGCCGCCCGCAATATCGCCGCCGGCCTGAAACGGGCCGCCCCGGCGGAGGCGGCGGCGTTTGACGAGGGGCTGGCGAAGGTGCTGACCCAGATTGATGCCGCACTAGCCGACGCGCAGAAGCTACTCACGCCGTTCCGCGGCGCGAAGATTGTGACCTATCACCGCAGCTTCCCCTACTTCGCTGACCGGTACGGCTTGGAAGTGGTCAACACCATCGAGCCAAAACCCGGCATCCCGCCGTCGCCGGCGCATGTAACGGCAGTCAGCGACCAGATCAAACAGGCCGGCGTGAAAGTGATCCTACAGGAGCAATGGCACGAACGCCGCACCTCGGACCTGATCGCCAAACGCACCGGCGCCCAAGTGGTGGTTGTGCCCGTTCAAACGGGCGGCGATCCTGCCACGAAGGATTACCCGGCCACAATCAAGCTCATCGCCGAGAAAGTGGCGGTGGCATTGAAATAGAACCAAAGCAGCGGGGGCAGGCAAATACCTGCCCCCGCTCATTAAACATGAGCGACCTGATTCGATTTGACAATGTGACGCTGGGTTACCGGCAACGGGTGGTGCTGCGCGATCTGAACTTCAGCATCCGTACCGGCGAGTTCTTCGGCATCGTCGGGGCGAACGGGTCCGGTAAAACCACGATTCTGCGGGCGTTGCTGGGCATCCTGCGTCCGTTGCGAGGCGGTGTGCTCGTGCAGATCGAGTCGGGCCAGTACGATGCCTTGCCGGAAGGCGGGTGGTGCGACCTGACGACCACGCCGGGCGCGTTGCGGTTCGGTTATGTGCCGCAACGTGGCTTCCTCGACGAGGTCTTCCCGCTCAGCGCACGCGATGTGGTGGCAATGGGCCGGTACGGTTTGCTTGGTCTTCTGGAATGGCCGGGGCAACGCGACCGGCAACTGGTCGCCGAGGCGCTGGCGCATGTTGGTTTATCGGAACTGGCGGGGCAACGGTTTGGTGATTTGTCGGGCGGCCAGAAACAACGGGTACTTATCGCGCGGGCACTGGCGAGCGAGGCACGCGTGCTCGTGTTGGACGAGCCGACTGATGGCATGGACCTCGAAGGCCAACGCGGCATCATGGACTTGATCGCCCGGTTGCAGGCGGAGATGGGCGTAACCGTCGTTTATGTCACTCACCGGCTGAACGAGCTCGGTAACGCCGCGCAGCGATTGTTGCTGCTCCATGAAGGCGCGGTGCGCATTGGTCCGGTCGAGGAAATCCTGACGCCCGCCGTCCTCGAACAAGTGTATGGCGTGTCAGTCCGCGTGGAAACATTCGACGGAAAGCGGGTGGTGCTGACGTGACGAAGCTCCTCGAAATGTTGCAGCAGGATTTCATGCTGCGCACCCTTGCCGGCACGGGAATCGTGGCGGCGTTGTGCGCGTATCTCGGCGTGTTCATCGTACTGCGGCGGGCGGTATTTGTCGGCGCGGCGCTCGCGCAGGTCAGTTCACTTGGGGTAGCACTAGCGTTATTTCTCGGCGGCCTCTGGGGCACGCGTACGCACGGCCAGTTGCCTTGGCTGGCGCAACCATTGGCAGTGCTGCTGACCGTTGGTGCGGCGGTGTTGTTTGCGGTCCAGACTCGCGAACGGCGGTTGCCGCGCGAGACGGTGATCGGCGTGGCGTATGCCGCGGCGGGTGCGCTGGCTATTCTGGTAGTGGCGGTCAGCGCCGGTGCCGAATCGGAGGTGATGAACCTTTTGTTTGGCAACGTGCTCACCATCGGCGGTACCGGCATCATCGGGCTGGGACTGTTGGCGATGTTGGTGGGCGGGACACACGTTGCATTTTTCAGGGAGTTCCTGTTCGTGTCGTTTGACCCCGACATGGCGCAGGCGCTCGGGTTGCGGGCCCGGTGGTGGAACGCGCTGTTGTTTCTGACCATTGGTCTCACAGTCGCGTTTGCGATCCGGGCGGCCGGCGCGCTGGTGGTATTCAACTTCCTCGTCCTGCCGGCGGCGACCGCACTGCTGCTGGGGCGGACGTTGCGGATGGTTGTTGTCGTGGCCGTGATCACGGCGGTTGTTAGCACCTTCATCGGGATTGCGTTGTCGTACGTGTTTGATTTGCCGACAGGGCCTTCGGTGGTCGCCGTGTCGGTTCTGTTCTGGCTGTTGGCGCTGCCGACTAAATGGGCGCTGAGCCGGGTGTTTCATGGTGCAACCATTACCGGTCGCGCTTCACTCATAGAAAGAAAGTAAATCCATGCACATTGATCCATTCATTCAAGAGATTCTTGAGCGGGCTTTGTCCAATGAACCGCCGGGACGTGCGGCTTGTCAGCGGCTGCTGGAGTGCGCGCCGACATCGCGGGAGTCACACGCGTTGCGGAGTGTCGCTGATGTGCTCACGCGCCAGCGGTTCGCCAATCGCGGCATCATTCTCGGCCAGATTGGCATCGAGATCGGCCCGTGTCCCGGACAATGCAAGTTTTGCAGCCTTGGCGATGGCCATACTACATTCACGGCAAACACGATGTCGCTGGAGGAAATCCTTGATCGTTCGCGTGGTTTTGCTGCCGGCAAGGACTTGTTTGCTTTGTTCTTGATGACGCTCCACACGTTTGACTTCACGCGACTGCTGGAGACGGTCCGGGAGGTCAAACGAGTGCTCCCGCAGGGCACGCAGGTGGTGGTCAACATTGGTGATTTCGATGTCGCTCAGGCCAGCGAGTTGAAATCAGCAGGCGTTAACGGGGCGTACCACGTGTGTCGGTTACGTGAGGGAACGGACACGGCACTCGATCCAGCCCAGCGCCAACGCACCATCCGCGTCATCCGTGAAGTGGGATTGGATTGGTACTATTGCTGCGAGCCGATTGGGCCGGAGCATAGTGCGGCAGAACTGGTGGAGCAGTTGTGGTTGGGAATCGAGTATGGCTGTTTCCAGCATGCCGCGATGCGTCGCGTCTGGGTGCCGGGTTCGCCACTGAGTCAGCGTGGACAGATCACGGAGCTACGGCTGGCACAGGTGGTTGCCGTCGTAGCGCTGGCAAGTCTCGCCTGTCGGGAGACCCGCAATATCGCAGTACACGAGCCGAACCTGCTGGGGCTGACCGCCGGCGCGAATGCTGTTTATGCCGAGTCCGGTGCCAATCCGCGCGATACGGAATGCGACACCACCGGTCACCGGGGAGTGGACGTGGCTGGTTGCCGCCGGATGTTGTACGAGGCTGGTTTTACCGCATTACTTCGAGGTGATGGCTCGGCTGCCGCACTTGACTTGGACTACCTCTTGTCTGCCGCCAAGGAGCAACGATGATCAGAGTGGTTACCTACAGCGTAAGTAGTGAATGCGAACTGCGATACCACCAAGGAGACGAGTCGTGAAATCACAAATCAGACTGGCGGCGATGAGCAGTGAGCAGGAAGGCGTGGTCGTCCAAGTCCTCGGCGGATTGGGCGTGACGCGCCGGCTGGATGTCTTGGGGATCCGGCCGGGGGCGCGGCTCAAGGTGACCAGCCGGTCGCCTCTGCGCGGGCCGGTGACGGTGCGGATCGGGAATGCCCAGATTGCGCTGGGCTTTGGCATGGCCAGCAAGGTCCTCGTTGATGTGGAGGGCGAAGGTTCCGGATGAAAATCTTGTTGGTTGGCAATCCCAACGTCGGCAAGAGCGTCGTCTTCAACCGGCTGACCGGGGCGAACGTGATTGTCGCCAACTATCCGGGCACGACCGTCGAATTCACGGCCGGCAAGGTGCGCGTGGACGGCCAACGCGTCGAAATCATTGACGTGCCCGGCACGTACTCGCTTGAGCCGACTTGCAAAGCGGAAGAAGTCGCCGTGACCATGCTCGACGGGATGACCGATGAGGATGTGTTGGTGAACATTGTGGATGCCACCAATCTGGAGCGCAGTCTTAATCTGACGCTGGAGCTGATCAAACGCCGCAAGCCGATGGTGGTCGCCCTCAATTTCTGGGATGAGACCAAGCATACCGGCGTCAAGATTGACGTGGCGAAACTGGAAGTATTGATCGGGGTGTCCTGCGTTCCCTTGGTGGCGATTACCGGCACGGGCATCAAGACGTTGGTGGAGCATGTCGCGAGCGCGAGAATCTCCTCTTATCAGTTCGACGACGCCGAGCGCTGGCACGAGATCGGCAAGATCGTCTCCAGTGTGCAACAGATCATGCACCGGCATCACTCGTTGCGGGACCGGCTGGAGGATGCGTCGGTCCGGCCGCTGAGCGGCGCGTTGATTGCCGGCGTGGTTTTGTTGGGGATGTTCGAGGCCATCCGGTGGATTGGCGAAGGTTTGATCGCGCATGTGTGCAGTCCGGTTTTCGAGCGGCTTTGGGTGCCGGTGGTGTTGAAACTATCCGGTGCGTTGGGCGGCACGGGATTTCTGCACGGGCTGTTGATTGGCAAGCTGGTGGACGGCAAGATCAGCTTCAGCGAATCGTTTGGGTTGTTGACGACGGGGCTGTACGTGCCGTTGGGCGCAGTGTTGCCGTACGTGTTTGCGTTCTACTTGGTGCTCTCCATTTTGGAAGATACCGGTTATCTGCCCCGGTTGGCGGTGTTGGCCGATACCGTCATGCACCGTCTTGGGCTGCATGGCATGGCCATCATCCCAATGTTGCTGGGACTGGGCTGCAACGTACCGGGAGCGTTGTCGGCGCGCATCATGGAAAGCCGCAAGGAACGATTCATCGCCGCCACGCTGATGGCCATCGCCGTCCCGTGTATGGCGCAGATTTCGATGATCATCGGCCTGGCCGGGAACTACGGTGCGCGCGCCTTGGTGCCGGTCTTCGTGTCGCTGTTGTTGGTGTGGCTTGTGTTGGGCCGCATTTTGCATCGCACGGTCAAGGGCGAGAGTCCGGAAATTCTGCTTGATGTTCCGCCGTACCGGATTCCCTACTGGCCGGGCTTGGCGAAGAAGGTGGGCATGCGGATGGTGTGGTTTCTGCGCGAAGCCGTGCCGTGGGTTTTGGTTGGTGTGCTGCTGGTCAACTTTCTGTACGAGTTCAAGATCATCGCCGTGGCCGGCAATGTGGCCGCGCCGGTGGTGACGGGTGTGCTGGGGCTTCCCCGTGAAGCGGTGGGCGGTCTGGTCATCGGGTTTCTGCGCAAGGACGTGGCGGTGGGCATGCTCGCGCCGTTGCACCTGTCGTTGCGCCAGATGATCGTGGCGAGCGTCGTGCTCGCCATGTATTTCCCCTGCGTGGCCACGTTCGTGGTGCTGGCCAAGGAACTGGGCGCAGCCGGTCTTTTGCGGGCGACCGCGATCATGCTCGGCTCAGCGTTGATCGTTGGCGCAACGCTGAACGCCGTCCTGCGGATGATTGTGGGGTAACGATCTCGAATTGACGTGCACTGCCTCTCGGCTGATCACACAAATGAAGGCTTGACGGCAAATTGATTCTGAGCATATGCTCATTCCTAAAGGCTGTGACTCCGGGTTCGTGCCACGACGGCACGTGACTCGGGTGATGGCCAACACGAAAGGACAGATTCGCATGAGTACCACGAAGGCAGTGAAATGGTTCGCATGTATCGCCGTGACCGGCCTGCTCAGCGTTACCGGGGCCAAACTTCTGGCGGAGACGAGCCAGGGGTGCGGAGCAGTAACCCCTGCCGCGGGGAAAGCGACGACGATGAAGGACGTCAGCGCCAAGTGCATGGCGCTGGATGCGGCGGTGAAAAGCGAGGACCTGGCCAAAATCCATCAAGCGGCGACCGCGCTGAATATGTGTCTTTCCAAGTACAAACCGTCCATGGAAAGCGTGAGCAAGGAAGCCGACTATCAGAAAATGTGCGAGATGCAGATGGACGCCTTAAAGAAGGTCGGCACAACCACCACGGCGGCCGATGCGGCCAAGCAGGTTGCTGAAGCCAAGAAATCCTGCGCGTGTTGTCACGCCAAGTACAAGAAGATGTAGCCGGGGGTTGGCGACCGGCGGTTCACGACCGGCGGAAGCCAACGTTTTCCCTGGTAAATCCTGCTGATCAGTCGGAACTGATCGGCCCGCTGCTGAAGCGGGTCGCCCGGTCGCTGTATTTGACGTTGCGCGTATTGCCGCGTGAAGTCCGGACGCCGATGTCGGTTGCCTATCTGCTGGCGCGAGCGTCGGACACGATCGCCGACACGAAGGTGGTCGCGCGGCGCGAACGACTCGAGATCCTGCAGCAGTTCCGCGACGGCTTCGTGCAGGACGGTCGGCCACCGGACGTGCGCGGTGCCTTGGCTGCCGTTTACCAATCGCTTGCCCGGTTTGCCGAATGCCAGGTCACGACCGGTGAGAAAGTCCTGCTGGAGCGTCTCGACGATTGCTTTGAGATGTTGGCCGGACTTTCCGAATCGGATCAGGCGCTCGTCGCCGCAATGCTGCGGGCGGTCATCAGCGGCGAGATCTTCGACCACGAGCGATTTCCGGGTGAATCGGAGTCGGAGTTGGTGGCCGTGCGCAACCCGGCCGAACTGGATGAGTACATGTATTTGGTGGCCGGTTCGGTGGGCGAGTTTTGGACGCGAATGTGTGCCGCACATGTGGCCGAGTTGGCGCACTGGCAGGACGGTCGCATGGATGAACTGAGCCGGCAATTTGGCAAGGGACTGCAACTGGTGAACGTGTTGCGCGACATTCCGAAAGATTTGCGGATGGGCCGGTGTTATTTGCCGGTGGCGGAACCACGCGCGCTGCTGGATCCCGGAGATTTCGCTGCATTCTGTCCGATCTATGACCAGTGGCTCGACACAGCAGTGGCGCAACTCGACGCCGGTTGGCAGTACGCGCGGCAACTCCCGGTCTGCCTGCCGCGGCTCCGCCTGGCCTGCACTTGGCCGCTGTGGATCGGGTTACAAACGGTGGCGCTGTTGCGGCACGCGAATCCACTCGATCCGGCCCGGCCGGTCAAACTGGCGCGCGGCACCGTGTACCGGTTGATGGCGTGGTCGGTGGCGGTGTGTTGCAACAACGCGGCACTGGAAGCGGCATTCCGCCAGTTGCGCGCCCAAGCGCTGGCCGCCCGGCTTGACACGGATTCGTAATGAGCCTATGCACAGATCCAAAATTAGAAACCATCATTTATGACTCGACCCCATTGTTTGCGCCACGTGGGCTATCAGCCTGATGTCACCTACTTCAAACCGGCCGGCGTGCCGATTTGCGAGTTGGAAGAAGTGACCGTCACCCTCGATGAACTGGAAGCCCTGCGCTTGGCTGACTTGGAAGGCCTCTATCAGGAACAAGCCGCCGAGAAGATGAAAGTTTCCCGCGCCACCTTCGGGCGGATTGTCGAGACGGCCCGGCGGAAAGTGGCTCAAGGACTGATTCACGGCAAGGCGCTGCGGCTCGAAGGTGGCGTCGTGGTCGTGAAACAAAGTCACACGATACCGGGAAAAGGAAAATCAAAACCCGCGCCAGACTCTCAAGGTGTGAAGGGCCGTCATCGCCGGAACAGGCAAACGAGAGTTCAATCAACACTCAACACCAGCAAAGGCAAAAAACAAAAATGAAACTCTGTATCCCCGTTGCAGCTTACCAAGCGTTGAACAGCGTCGTGTACGGCCATTTCGGCTCGGCGCCGCTGTTTGTGCTCGTGAATTCGGACACTTTGGCGGTGCAACCGCTGAACAACCACAATGAGCATCACGTGCACGGCGCGTGCAATCCACTGAAAGCGTTGGATGGTCACGCGGTGGATGCAGTGATTGTTGGCGGCATCGGTGCGGGCGCGGTGCGCCGTTTGCGCCAGGCGGGTATTGCGGTTTATCGCTCGCCTGTGCAAACGGTGGCGGAAGTCGTTGCTCAATTTCAGGCCGGCACATTACCGGAACTTGACGTACAACATGCGTGCGGCGGGCATGCTTCCGGGGGTGGTTGTCACCATTGATAAGTTCAAAAGGCCGACTAACAATGAGCCAGTTCGACGAGAATGCGAACAGGTGGGATGACAACCCCCATCGTGCTGCTTGGGCGTGGCGAAGAATTTACAAAAGGAGGAAGTCGTATGAACCCCATAAATCGTCGTGAATTCGTGCAGACAGCGGCGTTGGCCGGTGCTTGCGCCTGCGGTCTGGCGGGCTGTGCCACTTTCACTAAAATTGGCGACACGCCGTCCCTTGAGAGTGCCGCTTACAAAGTCGAACCGCCAGACAAGTTGGCTGTCGTGTTGAGTAAAGCGCCGTCGCTGGCCGCTGCCGGTAAGGCGGTCAAGATCATTGATCCGGCGTTGGCGGAGCCGTTGATCATTGCGCGCGTGGAGCAGGACAAATTTGTTGTCGCCTCACTGCGGTGCACGCACCGCGGTGTGGAGTTGGAATATCAGGCTGACCAGAAGCGGTTTTGTTGCGCCAGTATCGGCCATAGCCGGTTTGCGCTCGATGGTCACAAACTCGGCGGCCCGGCGTCGCGCCCAATCAAGGTCTATCCGTCATCCGTCGCGGACGGCATCCTGACCATCAAGCTGCAAGCTTGATATGGAAACGCTCTGGTGGATTATCGGCAGCGGGCTGCTGATGAGCGCGATCTCGCTCGTGGGCAGCATCACGCTGCTGCTGAGCGAACAGGCGTTGCGGCGGGCGCTGACGCCGCTGGTAGCGTTCGCCGCCGGGGCACTGATGGGCGGAGCGTTTCTTCACATGATCCCGGCGGCTGCGGACAAGATGCCGTTAGAGCGGTTGTTCGTGCTGGTGTTAGCGGGGTTTGCGGTGTTTTTCGCGCTGGAACAGTTTTTGCACTGGCATCATTGCCACCGGGAATCGCTTGGCTGCAAGAAACCGCTGACCTACCTAATCCTCATCGGCGACGGCCTACACAACTTCCTTGGTGGCCTTGCCATTGCCGGCATTTTCCTGATGGACATCCGGCTCGGCGTGCTGGCGTGGCTGGCGGCTGCCGCGCACGAAGTGCCGCAGGAACTCGGCGATTACGCCGTGTTGCTGCACGGCGGCTGGAAGAAAGGTTCGGCACTCCTGTTCAACTTCCTCTCCGGCCTGACCTTTTTGCTGGGCGGCGTAATCGTTTACGTAGCAGGTCAACGGCTTAATGTGACTTGGCTCGTGCCGTTCGCCGCCGGCAATTTCATCTACATCGGCGCATCCGATCTGATTCCCGAAGTCAAAGCCCACGAGAAACTGCGCGACAGCGCTGTGCACTTCGCTGCGTTCCTGCTCGGGCTGGCGCTGTTGCTCGCCGTCAAGCTCATTGGCCACGAGTAGCGTGGCCACGCTCGTAGGCAGGGCGACGACCGCCAACGGAGACACGCAGTCATCCGCGATTGGACTTTTATCGGTTCGCGACGGTGGTATAACGGTTTGCATGTTTCGTACCCAGAATCTGCATGTTCGGAAAATCGTCCGCTTAGAGTCGCCGCGCGAAATCAAGGCGGCGTTGCCTTCAACCGAAGCCTCCAGTGTGACCGTGACCCGGAGCCGGAAAGCGCTCAGCCGGATCCTGGCGCGGGAAGACCGTCGCTTCCTGGTGGTGGTGGGGCCATGCTCGATTCATGACGTTCAGGGCGCGCTGGATTATGCCGAACGATTGAATGTGTTGCGGAAAGAATGCGCGGAATGGATGGAGATTGTCATGCGGGTGTATTTTGAAAAACCGCGCACGACCATCGGTTGGAAGGGCTTGATCAACGATCCGCATCTGGACGGAACGCAGGATATAGCCGCGGGATTGAAAATGGCGCGCCGACTGTTGCTGGACATCAACGCCATGGGGCTGCCGGCGGCCACCGAATTCCTAGACCCGATTGTGCCGCAATACATTGATGATTTGATCACTTGGGCGGCCATCGGCGCGCGGACGACCGAATCACAAACCCACCGGGAACTGGCCAGCGGGTTGTCAATGCCGGTGGGATTCAAGAACGGGACCGACGGAAGCATCCAGATGGCGATTGACGCCATGTTTTCGGCGCGGACGCCGCACAGTTTCCTCGGCATTGATCAAGATGGGGCCACCGCCATCGTGCGCACAACGGGCAACCCGGAGGGACATTTGGTATTGCGCGGGGGCCGGACGCGGACCAATTATGACGCCGCGAGTATTCGCGAGGCCGAAAGCCGGCTGGAAGAAGCCGGTTTACCGCCGGTCTTGATGGTGGATTGCAGCCACGCCAACTCCGGCAAAAAGCCGGCCCGCCAGGAGAATGTGTGGCGCAGTCTGATCGAACAACGCCTCGGCCGCACGCGATCCCTTATCGGCGCGATGATCGAAAGCTATTTGCACGAAGGCAACCAGCCAATCACGACGGATCCTTCCCAATTGCGGTACGGATTGTCGATAACCGACCCGTGCATTTCCTGGGAAACAACCGAGCGGCTGTTGCGCTGGGGCTGCCAGATGCTGGCCACAACTCCAACGCAAAAGCCTGCGGTGCAGTAGCTGTCAAAGAGATCGTAAAGATTCGGTGTGGTCTGGTCATCGCATTACTACTTGCTGGCCGGGCAACGGTTCGAAGTCTCGTAGCTCGTCCCCTTCGCCGCCAGCGATTTCATCTACATCGGCGGGTCCGACCTGATCCCCGAAGTCAAAGGCAAGAAGTAGCGCAGCGGGCGAGTATGGTGGTGCCAGCTTGGACGGACGCGCCGACGGAAATGAGGATTTCGGTCCCGGGCCGCACGTATAGCTCGACACGCGAGCCAAAACGGATCATGCCGAAACGCTGGCCTTTCTCCAGCAGGTCACCTTGGCCAGCCCAACCGACGATGCGGCGGGCGATCAGGCCAGCCACCTGACGGACGACAACCCGGTAGCCATCGGCGGCTTCAAGGCCGATGGACCGGTCTTCGTTCGCCAGCGCGGCTTGCGCGTCGCGGGCGTCGAGGAATTTGCCGGGATGGTAATCCACCAGTTTGATTGTACCGGCAATGGGAGCGCGCTGGACGTGGACGTTGAAGACCGACATAAAAATCCCGATCCGCGTGGCCGGGCCATTCAGGAAGACCGGTTCGTTCACGGGTTCGATGTCCGTCACCTTGCCATCGGCAGGCGAGACAATGGTCTGTGGGTCGGCGGGTATTGCGCGTTCGGGGTCGCGAAAGAAACAGACGGCGAATACCAGCAAGACGAGCGCGGCCATGCCGGCCGGCCAATACCACCACACGCCGGCCACGGTCAGCGCGGTGAGCACGGCCAGCGACCACCGGCCTTCCCAAAGTGCGCGCTTGGTAAACATGACGTTACCGGCATGTGCGCTACTGCTTTTTGTGCCGTCGCCAAGGCGGCACGATGCCCCGGCCTTCGAGGACGCGTCGGGCGGCGTAACAACCGAAGAACGTCACCGGGCAGTACAAGCACGGGAACCCGCTGATGCTGCATCGGAATCGGGTGTTGTGCTCCGCCTCGAACTTGCGGATATCGGCTCTCAACTTAAACATCGGTCAGCACCTCCTCTCAATTGGTTGTTGTCTTGGGCAGGTCGTCCATCCACGTGGTCTGTACCCAGTTTGCCACCGCGCGCAACCGGGCGTTGACCTGACGGGCAGCTTCGGCCAGCGGCGGGTTGTTTTCCACATGGCAAAGATGTTTGAGATTGGCGGTCGCCAGCGTGCAGGTGCCGTCGCCGTTGTCCCAGAGGCAGACGTGGCTCGGCATCAACAGGCCGATGTCTGGTTCCTTGCGCAGCGCTTCAAACTCCCACGCCGGCACCCAGACGCCAAGGATAACATACGGGCGAATTTGCTGGTTAAGCTTCTTCGCCAGTTGCGTCTGAAGGTCAATCTCGGTGATGACCACGAAATCCTCCTCTTCGAGGGCTTTCCGGGTTTCGATCAGTGCCCGGTCGAAGGGAAGCTTGATCTGCGTTGAAATGCTGTATTCGCTCATGTCTCACTTCCTTTCGGTTTGGAGTGGGTACGGCCAAGCGACAAGGCCGCCATCGAGGAACTTGACGTTGGTGAAACCGAGGCCGTCGAGGATGCGTTGGGCTTCGTAGCCACGCTGGCTGACTTTGCAGAAACAGATGATCTCCTTGTCGCGAGACAGTTCGCCAGCGCGTTTCCGCAGTTGCCCTAGGGGAATCCAAGTGACGCGCTCATCCTTGAGTTGCATCTGCTCGCGTTCGGCCGGGGTGCGAACATCGAGTAGGATGAACGCTTCACTGGCATCGAGCTTGGCTTTCAACTGTTGCGGCGTCAGCGCGCGGGCGAGGCCGTCGCGTTTGTTACGCAACACGTTACCGGCATGTGCCAGCGGATCAACGGCGGTTGCAAACGGCGGCGCGTAGCCGAGATCGAGGTCGGGCAGGTGATCCATCGTGGCGCCAAAGGTCAGCGCGGTGGCCAACACATCAATCCGTTTCACCGCATCGCCGGGGCCAAGTACTTGCGCGCCAAGCAGCCGTCCGTTGCCGGCATCGGCGACGAGCTTCACGAGCACGGTCTTGGCGGTCGGGTAGTAATGGGCGCGGTCGGGGCTGGGTACGAGCGCGGTCAGCACGTTGAAGGCGAGTTGTCGGGCTTGTTTCTCGGTGAGGCCGGTGCGGGCGAGGTTGTAATCGAGCACCTTGAACACCGTCGTGCCGACGATGCCGGGGAACGTGGACTTGCCGCCGGTGATGTTGTCGCCGATGACATGGCCGTGTTTGTTGGCCGTCGAGCCGAGCGGGACAAACACTTTCTGGCCGGTGATGAGGTGTGTGCATTCGACGCAATCGCCGCCGGCATAGATGTCTGGGTCGCTGGTCTGGAGTTGATCGTTGACGGCAATGGCGCCGGTTGGGCCCAGCGTGAGGCCGGCGTCCTTGGCGAGCTGGACGTTGGGGCGGACGCCGATGGCGATGAGCACCATCTCGGCGTCAATCGTGCCATTGCTTGTGTGGACGCGGGCGACGTTACCGTTGGCGTCGCCTTCCAGTCGAATAACTTTTTCGCCGAGGCGGATGTCGAGTCCTTTGCTCCGCAGATATTTTCCGAGGAACGCCGCCACTTCCCAATCGAGCATTGCCGGCAGGAGTTGGTCGAGCATCTCGACGACGGTGACATGAATACCGCGGGTGACGAGCGCCTCGGCGGTTTCGAGGCCGATCAAGCCGCCGCCGATGAGCACGGCGTGTTTAATGCCGGCGTGTTCGACTGCCTCGCGCATGGCGAGGGCGTCGTCCGGCAGGTTCAACCGGAACACCCGGTTGAGGCTTGTGCCCTCAATGCGCGGCTCGACCGGCACGCCGCCAGTGGCGATGACGAGTTTGTCGTACGGCAATTCCTGCCGCGCTCCAGTCACGCTATTGACAACGGTGACCTTTTTGCCGGCCCGGTCAATCTTTTCAGCGAGCGTTTGGTCGAAAACCCGAATGTCTTTGACGTTCTGAAAGAAGGTTGTGTCGCGGATTACGCCGACAGGGGTGGACATCAACTCGTGAAAGTCGCGGACTTCACCCTTGATGTAGTATGGCATTCCACAACCGGCATACGACAGGAACCGGCCGCGTTCGACAATCGTGATTTCGGCGTTTGGGTCGCGGCGCCGGGCGCGCGCAGCGGCTTTCGCGCCGGTCGCCACGCCGCCAATGATGAGGATACGATTGGGTTTCATAGTCGGTCTCCTGTGGTTGAAGTGGTGTGCACCACGGGCGTGCCGTGATCAATGATCAGCACACCGTTGAGGTGGTCGGTTTCATGTTGGATGACGCGCGCCCCAAGCCCGATGGCAGGCCAGTGTTGTTTCCAGCCACGCTCGTCGTAGCCGCTGGCCACGATGTAGTCCGGGCGAGTGACGTTAACCGCCACGCCCGGCAGGCTGAGACAACCTTCGCACAAGGCTGCTTCGCCCGCTAGGACTCGGATTGTCGGGTTGACCACGCACAACGGGCAACCTTCGATCTCCGCGACGAACAGACGTTGGCGCAGACCGACTTGTGGCGCAGCCAGCCCGATGCCGTTGTGGACACGCATTAGGACAAGCATCTCCGCCAGCAGATCCCGCAGCGTGCTGTCAAACCGTTCAACCGACACGCACTTTTCCCGCAATACGGTGTCGGGAAATACGCGCAGGGACAGCCGCCCCAGTTCCTTTCGGCGTTGGCGGGTTTCGGCATGCTGGCTGATGGTTTTCACTTAGTTGGCTCCGGCTGTCGGTAGAGTTCGGATATAAAACCGGTGGCTGTTGTAGTTGGCTATGGTGAGATGGCCTGTGTTGAGGAGGTGCTGAACAGCAGTCCAGTCCGCACTGCATTTGCCGAGCAACGATCTCAACGCGTCGTCGCGCAGCGGATGCACAGCGGTGATACTCAACAGGTCGGTCTCAATGTTCCCGGTCGAGGCAAACGCATCGCCTTCGTAGCCAGTAAGTAATTCCACGGCGGGACAGTGCTGCCGGAACACCTGATAGGCGCGGTTTAGTGCTTCGGACGCGGGAGGTTCAACCCACGGTTCGGCGGGCGGACGTGTCGGAACGGCAAGGTAGGCGGTTGCCGGTTTCAACTCGGCGACAAAACGAGCGACGGCCTCGATTTGATCGGCGCTGTCGTTGAGGGAACGCACTAGTATTGTCTCGGTGGTTAACGCGCCGTGGAACTGGGCGGCAAATTGCTGCATCCCTTTCATAATTTCGTCCAGATGCAGGTCGGGATGCGGGCGGTTAATCGTGTGCCAGACAGGGGGATCAACGGTGTCCACTTTGAGCGACACCCAGTCCACACCCAAGAGTTCAGCACGCACATCGGGTAGATCTAACAAACTGGCATTGGTGATCACGGCGATCTTGATGCCGAGTGGACGCAACTGCCGGATCGTTGCGCCAAGATGCCGGTCGAGTGTCGGCTCCCCATCAGCCACAAACGTCAGGTAATCAATCGTTTGTTTGTTGGCGCGCAGTTGGCCCACGCGCTTGGTGACCTCGGTGACAATTTCCTCGGGCGCGTAGAATGTCTGGCGTTTGTGGCTTAGTTGACCGGTTCGTCCCACTTGGCAATACACGCACGAGTAGGTGCAGTGCTTGGGTGGGATGTTGTTGATCCCCAGACTGCGTCCGAATCGCCGCGACGGCACTGCGCCAAAAGTAATCATCCCGTTACCTCCTACTGCAACCTAAGCCTCTGCCTCCGAGTGTCAAAGCCGTTCATGGGCGCGCTCCAGAAACTTCGCGGCGGCAGTGGCTTTGATCTGGCCATTCTGAGTCAGTTCCGCTTCGACAACGTGAAGTGGGGCATGGAAACTCTTGCGTCGAGCGCGCACGCGAACCGGTTTGCCAATAACAATAGGGTACCGGAACCGGACGGTCAGTTGCGCGGTCACGGCATTGACATCATGCGCGAACAGGCAATGGGTCATGATGCCGTCGAGCAACGCGCAGGTCACGCCGCCGTGCAGAATGCCGGTATAGCCCTGAAATGCTTCCGTACACCGGAACACTGCCTCGACGCTCCCATCGGCACATAGTTCCGGGCGCAACTTAAAGCCGACCGGGTTTGTAGGACTGCACACGACGCAATCGGGGTGCTCCTGCCCGCATCGTTCGCAGAGCGATATGACACTAGGTTGTGTGGTTATTTCTTTGCGTACGTGGGAATTCGTCGTCATTCGTCGTCATCCTCATGGCTGTTGGAGCAGGCGGATGATTTCGCTGGGGCGGTCGTACCCGTTTTTGTCGGCTAATTGTCGGAAGGTGTCCGCGCCGCGGGCCTTGATCCCGCCGGCTTGCAGGCGGGCGAGGGCGGCATCGAGGTTCAATCCTTGTTCGGCGCAATACTCGGCGAGCGTTTTCTGCCCGAAACCGCTCTTGCTTTGCGTGGCGGCGTGATCCGGGGATGATCCAGTTCCACACTGTCCGCCGTGAAATGTTTCCCGCCAGTCCAAGAGCCACGAGAAGGGCAGCATTTCACGGCGCGTGCCCACCCAGATCAGGGCGCCCAGCAACAACGCCGCCGGCCACTCCCAACGGATGCCGCGATGTTCCGCGGCGCGGGCTTTCAAGTAGTTCACCATCGCGCGCCAGTTGAACACCGTGTGAATCACGGCCACGATAAGAAACAGTGCGCTGAACACCAAGTGGAGATCCTGCCAGGCCGCCTTGCTCAGTCCCCACATTTGCCAGTTGATTTCGCGCGCGATTCGCGTGGACGGCGCGAGAAACATCGCCACGCCGCTGATCACCATCGCCAGAAACGAAACCGCCACGCACAGCGAGGTCAGTGCGCGCCACGAAAACCGAGTTCTAAGTTGTTGATTCATCGTTGACAGATGGTGCCGGGACGTCCCGGCACCATCCGCTCCGAGTTGATGGTCATTGTTTGGGGCACTTCTTCAGGCACATGAACCAGTCGAGGCACGTCACGTCAGGATCGGGTTTCTCGACGCGGTCTTTGGCCGTGCCGCAGGAGCCGGGCGGCGGGACTATAACATCGTCACCGGGCTGCCAGTTGGCAGGCGTGGCAACATTGTGTTTGTCGGAGTATTGCATCGCCACGAGCAGGCGTTTGACTTCGTCCATGTTGCGGCCATTGGACAGCGGGTAGTAGAGGATGGCGCGGATGATCGCATTCGGGTCAATGATGAACACCGCGCGCACAGCCTGCGTGTTGCTGGCGCCGGGCTGCAACATGCCGAAGGCCTTCGCCACGTCCATCGTCAGGTCGGCGATCACCGGGAAGGTGACCTCGATGTTCTTCATGCCCTTGTACTGAATCTTCTCCTTGATGGTTCGCAGCCAAGCGATGTGGCTGTAATGGCTGTCAATCGAGAGGCCGAGCAGTTTGCAGTTCAGTTTCTCGAACTCGGGCTGCATCGAAGCGAACGTCATGAACTCCGTTGTGCACACCGGCGTGAAGTCCGCTGGGTGCGAGAAGAACACGACCCATTTCCCCTTGAAGTCATCGGGGAAATTGAGTGGCCCTTGCGTGGTGTGCGCCTTGAACGAGGGCGCTTTCTCGCCGATCAACGGCAATCGGTTGACTGTGGGTTCACACATGATTTCAGTCTCCTTCTTATGTTTGTTAATTACTGTGTTCTTCCAACAGATCCGCTGCCAACTCCACGCACTCGTGACACAGCAGCGTTCTGGCTTTGCGGATTTCCCGGCACCTCACATGGCCACCGGATTTCTCCGCGAACGACTGTTTGATCGCTTCCGCCGCCGATGGATTGGCTAACGTGCAACTGGCGTGCAGCGCCCCGCACAGTCCCTCGGGAGCTCGCCCACCACCGCAAGCGGAAAACGACTCTTCGCCCTTTTGGCGGTCAGGATTCGCTGCATTCCATGCGAACGCGACCGACTGGGCGCAATTGCCCCGTCGCTGCCGATAATGTTCACTGGCTGACTTTTTCATAGGCTCATTGATTGGAATCTGGTTCGCTCACCTTTTCGTTGCTTGCTATTCACTGAGCCAGATACCGCGAAAAAGTTACAGTTTCACTGATTCGTGTGCTTTGCGTCCATGCACGCGCTCGTAGGCTTGGCAGAATGGGCAGACGCTTCCTTCGACAGCCTTGACGAACCGAAATGCCGCGCCCGCCTGATGTTTGCGGGCTGTCCGGCAGGCCGGGCAGTTCTCACAGACCTTCGCAAGTGCCAGACCCAGCTTGGTCGGTTTCATGATGCTCAGTGGTCGCAGAGGTTTGCGCCGCTGACCAGTGCGCCGGTCAGGTGAGCGGTCACGAGATTTTCCGGCGTGTCCACCGGCGCGCCGACCACGACTTGGATGCCGTTCTGCGCGAACAATTGCTGGGCACGATGGCCCATCCCGCCGGCGAGGATGACGTTCGCGCCTTGCTCGTGCAACCAGCGCGGCAACACGCCCGGCTCGTGCGGCGGCGGCGTGAGATATTTGGTGGACTGAATCTGTTTCGTGGCCGGGTCGGCCTCGACGAGGGCAAACTGGTCGCAGTGCCCGAAATGGGCGCACAGTTTACCGTTGGCAACAGGGATGGCGATCAACATGAGTTATTTCTCCTTTTGGTTTTGGTTTTCATCTGCAAATTCAAAGACTGCTCCTGCACCGGCAGGGCGATACCGGTTACCGAACGACGCAGCTAGCGCGTCCATCGCGGCTTGGCCAGTGCAATGCGTGGCAGTCAACATGACCGGCTGCCGTTGCTGTAACTGCACCACCGTCCATGCCAGCCGCGTCGGGCTGGCGGCGCGCAGGTGCATCCCGCCGATGACGGCCCGCAATGGGACATGGCCGGTTAGCATGGCGATGTGGTCGAGCGTATTGATGACGCCGGCATGGGCGCAGCCGAGCACCACGATCACGCCACTGTCGGTCACCATATACAGCGCTTGGTCGTCCACAAGGTGATCGGGTTGCTGTCCGCACGGATCGAGAAAGAATGGTTCCGGCTCGGCGACTTCCTCGTGATGATGGCGCGGCACGAAGCCCGTCAGCCACACCCCCGGCGCAATTTCAGTCGGCTGGTTGGTGAAGCACACACTGCCCATGTGCTGCGCCACCAATTCGCGCACTGGCCGGGGCATGCTGATTTCTTTGACCGTTCCGGCACTGACGCGATACCGAGCAGCCAATGCCCCCGCGTGCAGATATAACGGCGTTTTGTCCGGTGTCATCCATACGTCCGGCAGGCCGCCGGTATGATCGTAATGACCATGGCTGAGGGCGATGGCGTGCGTGCGCGCCAGTTCGATGCCGAGCACGGCAGCATTGAGGTGCAACGCTGTTCCTTGGCCAGTGTCAAACAGCACGCGATGCGTCCCGGTTTCAATCAACGCAGCGAAGCCGTGCTCCGTGTGCAGGTCTGGCCGGCGCGCCGTGTTGTCCACGATGACGGTAATGCGGTTCATGGCATCAACGAGGTGGCGAGCGCGGCTTTCAGTGTGTTGGCGGCAAGCAGGCCGCAGTGACACGAGTTTTCCGGAATGTCCCCGGCAGCAGCAATCACATCGGCTTGCGAAATCGTCCTTGCTTCCTCGATTGTCTTCCCTTGGGCCAGCATTGCCGCTGCGCTGCCGCAACGCATCGAATGTTCGCAGCCGTCCGTGGTGAATGTCACCCGCTTGACGCGACCGTTTTCGACCAAGACCCAAAACTCCATTGTGTCGCCGCACGGGCCGGTGATGCGCGCGTCGCCACTGGCGCCGCGCAACGGGCCGAAGTTGGCCGGGACGATGCGCACGGGTTTCAGGCTGCCGATTTCCATAGGTGCTCCCATAGTTTTTCAATGTGTTGGGCCGCCGGGCCGGTGCTGTAGGTAACAACAGGTTGGCCGTTGACCTGCGCGGCGGTCACTGCCCGGTCATACGGGATGCGACCGGCCACGGTTGCGCCATCGGCTGCGGCTTGTTGTTCAATTTGTTCGGTCATTGTGGGATTGATGTCCCACTTGTTCACACAGATAAAAGCGGGTACGCCGAAATGTTTGGTCAACTTGAGTAAACGCGACAAATCATGCGCGCCGGATACGGTTGGCTCGGTCACAGCCAACACCGCGCTCGCGCCGGTCACGCTGGCGATCACGGGACAACCAATACCGGGCGGGCCATCCACGACGATCAGTTTGCGGGCGTCGCGTTCGGCCAGTTGCCGGGCGGCGGTGCGGACCTGCGTGACGAGCTTGCCGGAGTTTTCCCCGGCGGGCCGCAATCGGGCGTGAACCAGCGGCCCGAACCGGGTCTGCGACACATACCACTCCCCGCAACTGCGCTCTGGGAAATCAATCGCCTCCGCCGGGCACATCTCGACGCACACACCGCACCCTTCGCAAGCGACCGGGTCAATCGTGAACGTCGCCTCGCCGGCCTCCTTCCCGTCCATGCGGACCGCCTCGAACCGGCAATGCGCCAGACACGCACCGCACTTGAGGCAATCCGCTTGCCGGATCACGGCTTCGTGACCGCTGCGAAAGTCGTGGCGTTCCTCCACGGTCGGCGCAAGCACCAGATGCAGGTCAGCCGCATCCACGTCGGCGTCGGCGATGACGGCGTTCTGGGCCAGCGCGGCGAACGACGCCGCCACGCTGGTCTTGCCCGTGCCGCCTTTGCCGCTGAGGATGACGAGTTCCCTCATGGCAGCATATCCTTTCGCACGCCTTTGATGACGTACAGCACCGCGTCGCCCGCCGCCCGGATCTCGAACAAGGTCATGCCGTTCACGCCGAGGAAATACTCCGTCTGAATGTGAAACAGCTCGGCGATTGCGCTCTCCATTTCGGGCAGATTGAGATGACGAATCTTGCGCACATACGAGTCCGGACTGTGGAGTTTTGTCTGGAAAAAGGCAGACAACGGATTGAGTAGCATGACAACAATCCGCCCGCCGTCGCGCAATACCCGCGCGGCCTGCGCCAATGCTTTTCGGTAGTCCTCAATGAATTGCAGAGAAACGACGAAAATCACCGCGTCGAACGAGGCTGACGGAAACGGCAGGTCTTCGGCGCGCGCCGCCACGGTCTTGACGCCTTCCGCCGCAGCCACCAAAGCCTCTGATGAAACGTCGAGTCCGGTCACGCGAAACCCACGCTGGCTCAACGCGTCTTCCACCGTGGCGGGCCCACAGCCCACGCTCAGGACATCTCGGCAGCCTTCCAAGGCGCGGCAGAGATAGTCCGACTCGGCGCAAAAGACGTTGTGCCAGAATTCCGATTCACACGCATGCCGGTATTTTTCCGTCTCGTTCAAATCGTCACCAAGCGGTCCGAGTCGCGGACAATCTCGTAATGATCCTTGAGGGTGGAAAGCGGACAGATTTCCGATCCGCCTGCGTTACGGAGTTTCAGACACGAGCCGCACGCGAAGAAATGTCCGCCCGCATCCAAAACCTTTTGCGCCTGCGTCTTCACGTCGAATTTGGCGTCCGCGATCCGGTCAATCTCCACACCACGCCCCGACAGGAAAATGCGCACCTGATCACCCTGTTGCAGGCTGTACAATGCCAGCCGCAATACGTTGAAGACGGTTTCGGGATCGGTTTGACTGATGACGATGCCTAGTTTCATGGTTTTGGTCCTTCGGATTGATTGGTCAGTGTGACCAAGAGTTTCTGAAAATCGTCGCGCAATTCCGGCCGCGCGGACAGGATCGGCTCGCCGCGCGAATACGCCTCGGCAATTCGCCGGTCTTCGGGAATCTGCAGACGGACCGGAATGTTCTCTGCTCGGCAATACTCGACCACGCGTTTGTCGCCGATGTCCGCGCGATTGATGACGACACTAAACGACCGTCCCAACTCGCGCACAGTGTCCGCCGCCAGTTTCAAGTCATGCAAGCCGAACGGTGTCGGCTCGGTCACGAGCAACACGTGATCGGCGTCGCGCACAGTGGCAACCATCGCACACGAGGTGCCGGGTGGGCTGTCGAGAATGGTCAGGTCGTCGCCGGTGGCGTGGCGTTTCACCGCGCGAATCACGGCAGGCGCGAGCGGCTGGCCGACGTTCAGGCTGCCGGTGACAAATTCCACGCCGTTGCTCGAACCGTGTTCGACAGACCCGATTTCGCGTTCCACTTCACGGATGGCGTGGGTCGGGCAAATCTTCGCGCAGCCGCCGCAACTGTGACACAGTTCTGGGAAAATCGCCGCTTTGCCTTTGAGCACCGCGATGGCGTTGAACTGGCAGAGTTGCCGGCACTTGCCGCAGCCGTCACATTTCGCGGCGTCCACGACCGGCACCAGCAAGGTGACCGCATCCCGCCGGTGAATTTGCGGTTTGAGAAACAAATGGCAGTTCGGTTCCTCGACATCGCAATCGAGCAGTTGCACCGGCCGGTCAGCAGACAGCGCGAGGCAAAGCGCCACCGTCGTTTTGCCGGTGCCGCCTTTGCCCGAAGCAACAGCCAGAATCATCGAGCTTCCTCCGTTGTCCCGGCGCGACGGAACCCATGTGTCCGGCGACACCGACTGGCGAGTTGGAACAAACCACCATCTGTGATTTGGTCGCATATTTCCCGTTCTCGAAGACAATGATCGCTGACGGAAAGAGCTCCGGTGGGCCGGAGAACGCGATAGATTTCTGCCAGGACCGACTTTGGGTCCGGCAGTTCATGGAGGACATTGTAGAGCAACACGACATCAATGCTGTCGGACGGAAGTTCGCCGAGGCTTGTGCCAAGAATCGCATGGACGTTCTTCAGACCTCGCTCGGCAGCCGCACGCTGCACCGATTTGATGGCCAAAGGATGAACATCGAGAGCATACACACGACCCTCTGCTCCAACCAACCGGGCCGCAGTAAGCGTAAAACCGCCGGGGCCACAGCCGAAATCCAGCACCGCCATGCCCCGTCGTAGACCCGTTTCATAAAGTTTCTTGGCTGGCGACCAGATCAGGTCACGCAATCGAAGCCCCACCGTCATCAGGCGAAAACCGAGATTACTTTGTACGCGAGAATGTTTCATCTACGATGTCATTTGCCCCTGTTGTTGGCAATCGCCAGTTTCATGTGTGGCCTTCATGTGACGGACTGGGTGGAACGACACAAAACTTGCGTACCGACCGCGACTCCCACCTCTGCGGCGACCACCGGGCATTTGGCTTTGAACAGGAAGAAAATGTTGTGCGGACAGTCATTGAGCGTCTCGTAATTGCCCTGTCCCTTGGCCAGAATCAGGTCCGCCTCGTCAACCTGCCGGCGAAACTCCGCCGAGCATTCGCTGAGAATCGTGCCCGGCGCATCGGAGCCGTTGTCAATCACTGTGAAATCATCGGTCAATCCCACCGCCTGCGCGTCGGCGCGCGTCGCATCATTGAGCACGGGCGCGCCGCGCACAACCATGGTGACCCGCGCCGGCCAGAGTTGTTCAAGCAAGAGACGGTCAAAGACAATCTCCCCGGCATTATCGGCCAGATACAGGATATAACTGGCGCGAACCATTGCTTGGCGAAATGTGTGCCAGTCACCCGCAAACGAATCGTGCAGGGCATGCTGGATCGCGGCGCGTAAATCGGTTTCCGTCATGTGTCCGTTGATGCCAAGGTCAATCACATTACCGGCAATGGCCAGACGAGCCGCCACAGCCAGCGGGTCGTCGGCCTTGGCCACCAGTGCTTCCAGTTCCGGCAACAATCGCTGGTCCGTCTGATTCCAGCGATCCTTGGCGGCGCGATACGGATCGGCCACGCGTGTCAGTTCACGGATGTGCCGATGGATGCGTTGCGCCAGCGCCGGCGGGGTGACGTTCATGTCTATTTCGGCAGTCCAGCGCAAGACGTCCCGCAGCAACCGCTCGTGAACCGCCGGGTCGTGGGACACAATCCGCACCGCCTCCAAGGTTTGGCGCACCACACAAGGAATACAGTCCAATGTTGTTCTCATGCGCCATCTCCCTTTGCTTGGCGCGCACCGCGTTGTTGGGCGGTGGACTCGTCCACGTCGTCCTGCCAGCCATTGCGGGTTTGCTGGATGCAATCGAAACGGGCGCAGTACGGCTTGATATCGAGCAACGGTGTGCCGTCGAGAATGTCGAGGCCGTCGAGGTAGAGGATGTTGCCCTCGCGTCGTTCCAGCTTCACGATACTCAGTCCGATCGGGTTGGGTCGGCCCGGTGTGCGCGTGGCGAACACGCCGTGTTCTGCGTCCTGTAAATACGGTTTGACCAGTAGTCGGGCCGGTGGCGCTTGGTGTAGATGATAAATCAGGTAGATGTGCGAGAAGCCTTCGAGGTCGCGCAACCCGTCGGCAAACTCCGGAAAAATCTCCGCCTGGCCCCGGCACCCACCTGCGTAGACCGGTTGGATCGGTGTTTCCGCTGCACGTTGGTGTAGACTGCGCACAACGCCGATGGCCACAAACAGCGTAATGAGGTCGTGAGGGGTTGAGGTCATGACACCTAAAGCAATTTTTCCGCGCCACTGTAGGCTTCCGCAATTCGCATAACCGCGACAGCTACGCCGGGGTGTTTGGGATCGTGCCGCGACCGCATGACCTCGAATAAATGGCCTTCTGTCCGGTAGGTGATCCCGCCTTTCGCCTGATAGGATTTGCGGTCTTTGGTGATGAACAGAATCGCGCCCTCGGAACCGTTCTGAATGTTGGCGCGCGTCTTGCAAAAATAATTGTCCGCCACCAGAAAACCCTCTAGGGGTTCTAACCAAATCTCTGCGACGTAGATGGCATTGGGTTTACCATTCACGTCCACGGTGGCGAAGACCGCCGGGCCTTCACGTTCCGCCCATGCCTGAGCGAGGATTTCCATTCCGTTTTTCATCATCAACCGCCTTTCTTCATGATTGGTTTTGTTCAACTTGTTTCGTAAGCCCGCCCTTGATGCCAGCTACAATCGAGTCAAAAGCTTGTGCCGCAGGGGTCTGATTGAGTTGGCCGACAAACGGTTTCCCTCCATCTCCTGATAGCACAACCGTGGGGTCCAAAGGCACGCGGCCAAGGAACGGCACGTTCATTTCGCGGGCGAGAGCTTCGCCGCCGCCGGACTTGAACGGGGTCGTCGTTTTCCCGCAATGCGGACAAACAAAGCCGCTCATGTTCTCAATGAGACCGGCCACCGGGAGCGAGAGCTGGCGGCAAAAGCTAATCGAGCGACGCACGTCGGCCACGGCCACGTCTTGGGGCGTGGTTACCACCACCGCTGCCGCCGGCTGGCCAATCAACTGGACCACCGCCAGCGGTTCATCCCCAGTGCCGGGCGGCGAGTCCACCACGAGATAATCCAGCGGCCCCCAATTCACGTCGCGCAGAAACTGGCGGATCACGTTGTACTTCATTGGGCCACGCCAGATGACGGCGGACGCGGCATTCTCAACGAGGAAACCGATGGACATGACTTTCAAGTTTGGACGGAGGCAAACCGGATGCAGTCCCGTGGCATCATTCTTCATCTCGGCATTCTCCAAGCCGAGCAGTTTCGGAATGCTTGGCCCATGGACATCCACGTCGAGCAAGCCGACGGTGTGACCAGCCTGCGCAAGGGCCAAGGCCAGGTTGGCGGCCACCGTGCTCTTGCCGACGCCGCCCTTGCCGGACAGCACAATCAAACGGTGCCGGATTTGGCGCAGGCGCGCCTGCAGCACTTCGTCTGCTTGCGCGCGGGCAGCGGGCGATGAAGGCGCACCAGCGGCGCAGGTTGTATCGGCATTCATGAATCTGTTAGCCTTCTTTCTTCTTCAACGTGGTTTTTGGCAGTGGCCGGTTCTTTGCGTCCACGCGGACGACCACCGGCCTAAATCGTCTGGCTCGGGCCGCCGGCACGAGCGCGTAAGCCAACAGAACAACAAGATCGCCGGGTTCTCCGAGTCGCGACGCCGGACCGTTGAGCATCACCGTGCCAGAGCCGGCGGGCGCTTCGATGACGTAAGTGATCAGGCGCGATCCGGTGTTGACATTGAGCACATGAACCTGTTCGCCAGACAGCAGGTCAGCCGCGTCCATCAATCGCCGATCCAGAGCAATGCTGCCTTCATAATCGAGTTGTTTGTCAGTGATGGTTGCTCTGTGGATTTTCGATTTCAGCAGGATTCGTTGTATTGGATTGACTCCTTTCTCACGCAGGCTGTAATCGCAGCGCGTCTTGCGGGCACTCGGCTACGCATTCGCCGCATCCGGTGCAACGGTCGGAGTTGATGGTGGCAACGTCCGCAAGCGTGATCGCGCCAGCCGTGCAGACCCGCGCGCACACGCCACAAGCAGCGCAGTTCTCGGCCTCCACCACAGCAATGAGTCGGGTCGGTTGTTTCGGGGGCGGCGACGACAACGGACCTGTCGCCTTCGGATTCGGCGCCGACAAAACCGGGGTCACACCATGCGCAATTCCCCATCGCCTTCTGCCACATGGTCCTCGCCCGCAACCCATTCCTTGACCTCGACCCCGCAACATTCTCATGACGTTTCCATTCGGTTACACCCAGTGCCCTTCTACGTTGGCATCGGTGGCCGGTTTCAGTTCGCCTTTTTGGAAACGTTCCACGGCCTCGCGAACCGTGCCGGCCGCGCCGGTCACGACCTGAATGCCGGCGGCTTGGAGCGCACGAAATGCTTTCGGGCCGCAGTGGCCGGTGATGACCACCTCCGCGCCAAGCTGCGAGACGGTTTCCGCCGCCTGAATACCGGCACCCTGCGCGGCATTCAGATTCTGCGTGTTGTCATGAACGGTGAACGCACCCGTCGCGCTGTCCACGAGAATGAACCGTGCCGCTCGTCCGAAACGGGGGTCGAGCGGCGCGTCCAATGACGCGCCGCTCGCAGTGACGGCGATCTTCACTGTTTCTCCGCTTCCAGTTCGCTCAAACGTTGGCGGACTTCCTCGAGCCGAGCTTGCAAGGCTTGCGCCTGATTATCCAGCCATTGCTTCTCGGTAGCTGCTGCTGCTGGGGGTGCGCCCTGAGCGCCGCGCATCCAGGCGGGCAGCCCAGTTGCGTAATACCAGTGCCGCCAACCACGCCCGCCGCCGCGGCCAAAACCGCCGCCCCGACCGCGGGCAAATCCCGGTCCTCCAAACCCGGCGCAATAACCGCGCGCCCCACCCGTCATCGGGCCGGCGCCCATTGGTCCAGCTCCATCTCCTCGTGGCATGATGTGACTCCTTTCGTTGGTTTGTTGTTCATGCTCTGATCATGCGTGCCCCGCACTTGGGGCAAGATTTTTGTTGGCACGGCTCGCCGGGCACGTGCGGTGCGCGTTCGCCGCATTTTGGGCACACACACTCCACAGGTGCGCCACCGCGCCCTCCCGGACCACCTTGGCCACGTCGCTGTCCGCAACCGCACGGGCCGCGTCCGCGACCGCCGCCTTGACTTTGTCCTGCTGGCATATTCTTGTCTCCTTTCATGATGACCGGGCCGCCTTCGATCCGCAGCGCTTTGCCGTGAATGAGGGCGTCGGCCACTTTCTTGCGGGCGGCCTCGACGATGCGCGCGAAGGTCGTTCGCGAAATCTTCATTTGTTCTGCCGCCTGTTCCTGATACTGGCCGTTGAGGTCAGCCAACCGCAGGGCCTCAAGTTCGTCGAGCGACAACACGACCTCCTCCAGCGCGCGCAACGGCACGCCGGCCGGCTTGAAATAGGTGGCGTCGGGCGCAAACCCGACACGACGTTGGCAATAAGGTCGCGGCATAACTATCCTCAGTATTATGAGTATATGACCATAATGGGCATGTGTCAAATGCTTTGTCACCCGTAGAACAAGCCTACGCCTGTCGGGTATTTGTTATCTGCTCGCGTACGGCATTAAACCTGTCACAGTCACCGAGGCGTAAAACAGTGACTCTAGCTGAAGCGAGCAAGGCGCGTGGTCATCTGATCCATCCACCCCAACCAAATACAAGCAAAGAGTAGAAGCCACCTAACAGCAAAATCGGAACAGTTCGCAGGTGCCCTTTTCCGGGATCAGTCAGACGTGCCTCACGCAAGGCCAAACCAATCCCAACGACTATCAGGATCAAAGCCGTGATGACCAACGTAAAAGTAGAAAACCAAGCGGCCGGTTGTGGCAGCGTTTTAGCGGTGATTTTGATGGCTGTTTGGACGCCGTCCGGCTCGATCCATGCATACGGGAGAAACCCCACCCATGACGTGAACTTCTCCAAAGCCTTGGCCATGTGCCCGGCCGCGGTCACAATTGTCAACGGCAATGCCAACCGTCGCCACGCGTCGCCGAGCGATTGACCCGCGCCGAACGCCCGTGCAATCAGCCCCAACGCCGTCCACAACACCAGCGGCACGACCGCAACCATCCACGCCCCTTTGATCCACCCAGCCAGCTCTCCTGCATTGAGCACTCGGACAACCTGCTCCGGTGCCCAGTCGAAAACGGAATCCGCCGTGCTCCACATTTCGCACAACTCATATGTCACGAATGCGGAGTCAATCATGACAAACAACGTCAGCGACCATGAAGCAACCGTTTCACGCGAATCGCTGTAGGCGTACGGTGCCCGTAGCAGCAACTGCATTCCGTCCGTCGTGTCCGCTTTCACGCAGTCGCCGCAGAGGAGGCAGTCCTTGCTTGTATTCAATTGGGCCGGGTTCAACAACGACGGACAAGCGTAGGTGTTGGGCGTGGAACTGCCAGTGTCGCGACGGGAGGCAACTGATGGACGGATGGCCAGCATGCCGCCGCGACCGTACGCGCTGAGCAACAACCCCGCCGGACAGAATCCCCGGCAGAACGCGCGGTCCTTGTAGAACAGTCCCACCGCGAAAGCCATCGTCAAGGAAACCCACAGAAACAAAGACGTATAATGCGGGACACGATGCATCTGTGCACCCGGCACGAGCAGTTGCAGGAGCGCAAAGAAAATAATCACCAGACTGCCACGGGTCACTCGTCCGCCGATGGGCATCTGTCCAAGGCCGATTTTTCGCCCGATAACCTCCGCCTGACTGGAAACGAATTCGAGCGGACAAACGATGCACCATGCGCGCCCCAGCCAAAATGTCACCCAGATGATTGCCGGCCACCACAAACCCCAGATCACCAAGTTCACGATGTTGGTCTTGGCGTACAATTTCGGATTGACGCCTGAAGGCGCATAGTGATTCCACCCGGCAATCGCCAGCGCGACAAAAACCGCCAACATCAACACCTGAAACACAGCTGGGAATCCGTGCCACGTGAGCATTGCGCGGATGGGATGGACACTCAGCAGATTGAACCCCGCTACCCCATCACGGCTTGGAGGATGTTGGTTCATTGGTGCCGAATGTACACTCCACCGTCATCCCGGTCGACAGTCTTTATCAAGTCTACTATCCATCCTGAGTAGTGCCGTGAACGCGTGACGCTTTGGTGACGCACCGGATTTGTCTCGCTGCGCACTGTTGCGTTTCCTTGCCGACTAAGAAAGCGCGAGAATGCTTGGCAATTCTACATGTTGTTGATTTTCAAGGGGAGCCGGCGCGGCGCCCGGAGGGTTCGACTCCCGTTGAGCCTCGACATAGAACTCGATTTATTGATCCGTGGAGGAGCAGCACTGCGAGTGATTCACGATCAGTTCTTGGTTCGGATCAGTCCCCGAGTGCTGTCGAGGCAGTTGATCCACCATCGAGATTAACCCGCGCAAGGTTTATAAACAGCCGGCAACATAGAAAGCTGGAGGTGATACGTGATGAGCTCGACAAATACGGACCGCGAATTGATTGACTGGGTACAGCGGCAGATCAACACGGGAACGCGGCGAATCGTCGTGCCGGGGCACTTGCTGACGAATGCCAGTGAAGAAGTCATCGAAGAAGTGCGCCGGCTGTGCCGGTTGAATGGGGTTTCCGTCGAAGTCAGAGTGTAATCTGGTGCATTTGTTTGTTTGCCTTTCCGAATCTGGTATTAGTGTGTTTTTTCTCTTGGGAATCGGCATATTCCCAGTCGCCGTGCACTTATCGGCTAAACCATTCAACCGAATGGTAATTCGCCCAGCTTGAATCATCTTTGAAACAATCGAACTTCTCCAACACCAGTTCTTTGCCATTGGTCCGTAAAGTCATCACTGTTTCTTTGAATCCCCAATCCCAACGGGCCAACCCATACCGTGGCAAATCGTCTAAAATTGAATCGCCCAGAAGCTGCAGCGGCACCGTTCCCCAATCACATTCTCCCGGTTTGCATCTAGCCCAAGCTTGAATGGTCCATGTTCCTCTTGTTTTCGATATGTTTAGGCGTGTCAAACTGCGGGTGGTGTTTTCGATGTTCCTCCACTCCCCGGACAAGTTGATCATCTGTGTCCCACTGTTCAATAAAGTCGTTCGTTCAGAATAGAACGGCAAGAACTCCGGTGAAGCATCAAAACATTGCTCCAGCAATCGAAGTGTGACACCCAAATGCTGGTCGAGGGCTTTCCCCCTCTTGGCGGTTAGCTCGTTAACATGGCGGATAACGCCATCCCCGGCAGACTCGATGCACCAAATATTTACACCCGTTCCAAGAACGATCAGCGTCACTAGAGTCACAACGAGCGGCCAGTCTTCCATGACCGGTGATCGCAGGAATAGTATTTAAGCCTTTCTATTCACCCGCTCTCCCTTTCGATCAACTGGTTGCGCAATATTTGGCTCGCTGTATGAATTCCATGGTGTACTTCTTTGTGGTTGTTTCTTGCGTCGCAGGCTCGCTTCCACATCGGCGATAGATGGGTTTTGTTGTAGAACCTCCGTCACAACGGCAAGGCGATTCTGCAATTCCGTCAGAGCCGATTCCAGCTTGGCGATGCGGTCATCCTTGATCTTGGTTTCCTGCTGTATTTTGGTGAGGTCATCTTTCAAATCGCCTATCTCGGTTTTGGTGAACTTGTTGTCCAACTCGTGATTCTCCATGCCGGCACGGGAAATATAGACGTCGGGCATCTCGCTGCTGAATCGCCAGCCATAGCGGTAGCACAGTTCTTGGCGATTCAGCTTCGTCGCATAGTAAGTGGCTGAACTGTGACGAAACAGATGTGGATGGACATGTCGTTTCAGCACGCGTTTGCCGAGACGCCCCAAGAACATTCGTAGGGAGTTGTACGTGTTGCGAAACACTGGATCCTGACTCGTAATACCGTCTGCAACGCGTTCTTTCAGATACTCCGTGACCGCCTCTGTGCTGTGTCTCCAGTAAAGGGAGATGGTGCGTCCCTTAGTCTTGCTGTACTCCTCTTTGAGTGTGATTCTGACGAAATTCTCCTGCCCTTGCGATAACTGGATGTCCTCGTAACGAATATTGATGAACTCTTCGGCACGAGCACCAGAATCAAACAATACCGCGACGGCGAATCGTTGTTCGGCTGACCGACAATGCCGGTACAATTGCTCGACTTCCTGTTCCGTCATGAATTCAGGCGTCTTCTTGGGGTCATGCGTATCCAGCCAGCCAGTAAGTCGCAATGCCTTCGCCTGACCTAATCGCCAGCGCAGAAACACCTTCAATACCTTGCGAATATCCACCTTCGTTGATGCCGCGAATGGCCGTAGATGCAAACGGCTGACAATCTGATCCGTATTGAGCGCACGCTCAAAACGCTCCACATCAGTCAGCGAGATCTTGGGAAGCGGTTTGTTGAAGAATTCCAGAGGCGTCCTGAGCGAGCACAGGTACTTGGCTTGGCGTCCCTCGCAGATACGTTTCCCTCGATTGACCATGCCCATTTCCAACTCCACCAAGAACCGCAGAACATCTTTTTGCACAGCAATGGGTGTTTTCCAGACTCGCACATCGTCTTTTAGCTTGTTCAAATCGATGGGATGCGCCTGAAGCTTGATTGCCATCATCATCTGAGGAGAATCTCCTTTATAAATGTTTCCGTCTCCGAACGGTTTCGTTCATAGCCTTAGGAGGGCGTTGATCAAAAGTGTTCGCTTCCCTTCGAGGTGGCCCCAATGAATCCAGTGCGGCAAGCCGAGTGGGCATGCATGTAGCAAATCCCAAGATCGAGTTGCCTGAAAGTGTTTTCGGCATATCCGAGCAACGATTCGAAGACAGCCGGCGTCCTGAAGGCGAGTCTATCTTTTGAGGTGCCCTGAACACTTGCAAAGAGGTTCCGCCTGAACACCGGCTCGTAGCATGACGAAGGAACACACGCTTAT
>CAZNOK010000004.1:26522-55254 GCA_964574605.1 uncultured Verrucomicrobiota bacterium | reverse complement strand
AACTAACTGCCTCGCGAAAAACGCAGGGCGTAAACCATATGGGAAATGTCGGGTACACCGCGTCTTATAATGTGCTGGCCAAGCGCGTTCCATTCTCCGCGTGGGGCGGCAAACCCGGCGACTTCCGCGTCAACAACAGCGAACCGCTCACGCAGCCGGAATTCTTCGGCGCGCGGCGCAGTCCGTTGATGAACATGCTTCTGCGCGGCCACAAAAACGTCGCGTTCAGCCTCGGCGACATCGAGCGCCTCGTCACATGGATGGACGCCAACGCATTGTTCTACGGCACGTTTGATCCCGCTGACCAAACCCGCCAGCAACGCGGCGAGCGCATCGCCGGCCCGAAACTGGAGTAAAGCGTGAAGACAACGTCACCTATGACAGGCAAGTTGAGTCGTCGAAGTTTTCTCGGCTCTGCGGTCGGCGGGGCATTGGCCGCTGCCGCGGGAAGGCGACTCTGCGTTTTCGCCGTGCCACCCAACACAGATCGCATCGGGCGACTGTTGGCCGAGGTTTCCGGCATGCCGCCCTCGGCAATATGTTTTGAGCGGGCGCGGCTGATGACGGAGTCGTATCGGCAAACCGCTGGGCAGCCGGCGATTTTGCGGCGGGCCAGGGCGTTCCTAGCGGTGGCCGAAGGCATGCCCGTCTGTATCGGGGATGACGAGTTGGTGGTCGGCAACATCTCCTCGAAACCACGCGTGGCCTACTTCGCTCCCGAAACGTTCCATTGGAAACAGTATCGTCCCGGCAAGGAGTTGATTCTCAGCGACCACCGTTTCTCGAAGGGCTTGGCGATTCGGTTCACGGTTCCCGACGACATCGCCGCCTTCTGGCGGGAGCAGCCAATGGGCGACACCGCCGGGCATTTCGTCGCCGGTTATGACAAGGTGCTGCACATTGGCTTCACCGGATTGAGGGCCGAGAGCGAGCGGCATCGCCGGCGGCACGAGCAGGCGGGCGCTCTCGACGCGCCGCGGAAGAATTTCTACGAAGCGGTCGCCTTGACGTGCCGCGCTGCCGAGCGCTTCGCGCAACGGCACGCGGAGGAAGCGCTCCGGCTGGCCCGAACGGCGACCGACCCGCTGCGCCGGGCGGAACTCGAAGAGATTGCCGCGATCTGCCAACGCGCGCCCGCGCAGCCGGCGCGAACGTTCCGCGAAGCGGTTCAAGCCTTCTGGTTCACCCATGTGCTGATTCATCTGAACTCCTCGGAGTGGTCAATCTCCCCCGGCCGTTTCGATCAATACATGGGCGCGTACTATCAACAGGACCTGGCCCAAGGCCGCGTGACGCGCCAGCAGGCGGCGGAGTTGCTGGCCTGCCTCTGGATCAAGTTCAACGAGGTCCGGGTCGGCGCCATTGACTTCATCAATTACCAGAACATCACCATTGGCGGCCTCAATGCCGCGGGCCGCGACGCCACCAATGATCTGTCCTACTTGTGTCTGGAAACCACCGCCCGGCTCCGCACGCTGTCGCAACCTAGCCTGTCGCTGCGCTGGCATCCGGGCACGCCGCCACGATTGTCGGAGCAAGCCTGTCGGCTGGTGCTCACCGGCAGCGGCCGGCCAGCGATGTTCAGCGACAACGCGATCATCCCGGCGCTAGTGGACGCCGGCGTGGCTGAAAACGACGCGAAGAACTACGCCATTGCGGGATGCGAGGAATTGGCCGTGCCGGGCAAGCTCTTCGGCGTGATGCGGGCCGGCGACACCAACCAAGCGCAGTGCGCGCTGACGGCGCTGGAAGGCAATCCGCAATCTTTCCCCGAGTTGTTGGCACTCTACAAGAGCGCGCTGGTGGCGGACACGCGCCGGGCGATGGCCCGCAGCCACGACCGCGACCGCCGCAACGCCGAGCAGACGCCGCATCCGTTTGTGTCGCTGCTGTTCGACAACTGCCTGCGCGACGGCCGCGACATCACCGCCGGCGGAGCCGCCTACAACATCACCAGCATGTCCGAGGCCGGCACCATCACAGCCGCCAATTCGCTCCTTGCGGTGAAGAAGGCCGTCTTTGAAGACCGGCGGACGAGTTTGGACGAACTGCGCCAAGCCTTGGCGGCAAATTTTGAGGGCCATGGCCGGCTCCGGGCCTACCTGCGCCTTGCGACGCCAAAATTCGGCAATGACGAAGACGGGGCCGACTTCTTCGCCCGCGACATGACCCAGTTGAGCCACCAAGTGATTCAAGAGATCGTCAACCGCGACTATCGCGGGGGCCGGTTTGCGACCGGTTCGGGCGGTGCCACCACTTGGCTGCGAGGCGCCGACATGGGTGCGACCCCTGATGGACGTCTTCGCGGCGAGGCCCTCTCGGTGAGCCTGGGGCCGGCGGCTGGCGACGACCGCCTTGGCCCCACCGCCATGCTCAACTCGGTCGCCAAACTGATCTGGCGCGAACAGGCCGGCGGCGCTCTCACCCACCTGCGACTACCCTACTCTCCGCACCAGAATCCCGCCATCATCGCCAACCTTGCCGCTCTGATCGCCACGTTCTTCCGGCAGGGCGGGATGGGCTTGCACATCACCGTGACCGATGCCCAAACATTGCGGCAAGCTCTGAAAAACCCCGAACAATATCTCGGCCTGTTGGTTCGCGTTGGCGGATTCAGCGCACCGTTCGTGCTGCTCTCGCCGGAAATCCAACGAAACATCATCGAGCGGACGGAACATCAGTTGTGACTATGAACACGATTCTGTGTGTGATTCTACTAGCAGCGCACAACATCCTCGACTACGGCGCCAAGAACGATGGCAAGACGCTTTGCACGGCGGCCATTCAGAAAGCGATTAATGATGGCGGCACGGTGCGGGTTCCGAAGGGGACATTTCTGTCAGGCGCGCTCCGGCTCAAAAGCGGCGTGACGCTGCAATTGGACGAAGGCGCGACGTTACTGGGGAGCCGGAACCACGCGGACTACGCAGGGGCCAAAGGCTTGATCCACGGTGACGGGCTTCACGACATCGCCATCCGCGGCAAGGGAACGATTGACGGCAGCGGCGATGCTTTCCGCGACAAGACCAAGCCGCGTCCGCGCAACATCTATATCGAGAACTGTCGCAACGTGCTCGTCGAGGGCGTCCGTCTCCGCAACGCCGGCAGTTGGATGCAGCACTACCGGCTTTGCGAGAACGTCACACTGCGCGACCTCGACGTGTTCAACCACGTCTCGTTCAACAACGACGGGCTGGACATTGACAGTTGCCGGAACGTAACCATCACGCGATGCCGGGTGGACTCCGACGACGACGCGATTGTGCTCAAGAGCCTCTCCGCCGAGCCGTGCCGCAACATCACGATCACCGATTGCACCATCAGCAGCCATTGCAACGCGCTGAAGATGGGCACCGAGTCCGGCGGCGGGTTTGTGGACATCACCATCTCCAACTGCACCGTTTTCTCGCCGAAACACTCGAAAGTCATCTACGGCAAACAACGCGGCCTCGCCGGCGTGGCGCTGGAAATCGTGGACGGCGGACGCATGGAGAACATCAACGTCTCCGACGTGAAGATCACCGGCGTAACGGCGCCGATTTTTGTGCGGTTGGGCGACCGTGGGCGCCCATACGCCACCGGGAAGAAACCCGGCGTCGGAACACTGCGCAACGTGAATCTCCGGAACATTACAGGAACCGGTCTGTCCACCAACGGTTGCGCGATTGCCGGGTTGCCGGGGCATCCGATCGAGAACATTGCGCTGGAGAACATCAATCTTACGTTCGATGGCGGCGGCGACATTGCCCACACCGTTCGCAAAATCCCGGAGCGCCCCGACGCCTATCCCGAAAGCACGATGTTCGGCATGTTGCCGGCATACGGATTTTACTGCCGGCACGTCAAGGGACTGCGCTTCACAAACATCAGACTCCGCACGGAGACACCGGATGCGCGGCCGGCCGTGGTGCTCGAGGACGTTCAGGACGACATCATCAGCGGTCTTGATGCCAAAGGAGGGGTGGTGCGAAAGTAGAACCCCCTTTTGCCCATGGTTGCGAGTCTCATTCAAAGTGAAGTCGAGGAGCTGATTCAGCAACGCAAGTTTGCGGAACTGAAGGAGGTGTTCCGCGAATGGCACCCGGCGGACTTGGCCGAGGCGATCGTCGGGTTTCCCATCGAAGAACAGGTGGTGGTTTTCCGAATCCTGCCCCAGACGCTGGCGGCAGATGTGTTCGAATATGTTGGTGTGGATGCCCAGAAACATCTGTTGAAGGCGCTAGGGCAAGAGGATGCCGTCAAGATCCTGAACGAGATGACTCCCGACGACCGCACGGCGTTGCTGGAGGAATTGCCCGCGGCGGCAGTCCGACAGTTGTTGGGCCTGCTTTCGCCGGAGGAACGGGCCACCGCGCAACAACTGCTCGGGTATCCGGAAGGTTCTGTCGGGCGGTTGATGACGCCGGAATTTGTCGCCATTCGTGATCCGTGGACGGTGCAGGAGGTGCTGGATCATATCCGACGCCACGGACGCGACAGCGAAATGCTCAGCGTCCTGTTCGTGGTGGACGAGCAGGGCAAGTTGATTGACGACGTTCGGATCCGCGAGATCCTCCTGCAACCGTTGGAGGCGAAAGTGCGCGACTTCCGAACCCAAGATTTCAACACACTGAAGGTCACGGATCCGAAAGAGACAGCCGTCACTGCGTTCAAAAGATACGACCGCAACTCGATGCCGGTGGTTGACTCTGCAGGCAAGCTCGTCGGCATCGTGACGGTGGACGACGTGCTCGACGTGGCCGAAGCAGCGGCGACGGCGGACATCCAGAAGTTCGGCGGCAGCGAAGCGCTGGACGAGCCGTACATGCAGATCGCATGGCACCGGATGGTCAAGAAACGGGCCGGCTGGCTGGTGGTGCTCTTCCTCGGCGAGTTGTTGACGGCGACGGCGATGGGTTACTTCGAGAATGAGATCGCGAAGGCGGTGGTGCTGGCGTTGTTCGTGCCGCTGATCATTTCCAGCGGCGGCAACTCCGGTTCGCAGGCGGCCACGTTGATTATCCGCGCGATGGCCTTGACTGAGATCCGGCTAAAAGACTGGTGGCACGTGATGCGACGCGAAGTCTTCACGGGGCTGGCGCTCGGCGTGGTGCTCGGCACGATCGGGTTTCTGCGGATTACCATCTGGTCATGCTTCTCCGACCTCTACGGGCCGCACTGGTTGCTGGTGGCGATCACTGTCGCCGTGGCGCTCATCGGCGTGGTGATGTGGGGCACGCTGTCGGGTTCCATGTTGCCCTTCCTCTTGCGACGAATGGGATTCGATCCCGCAGCGTCATCGGCGCCATTCGTGGCGACGCTGGTGGACGTGACCGGGCTGGTAATCTACTTTGTCGTGGCCGCCGTCATCCTGCGCGGATCACTTTTGTAATCATGAAATTCGTCGCCATCCCGTTCTTCTGTTTTCTGTCTGCATCGCTTCATGCTGCTGATCTTCGAGGCTTGCCGCTGCTCACTGCGGAGGAGCCGCGCGCGTTTTTCTTCCGCGCCTCCGAGGGACAGGCGCGCGCTGGTCGCGCGACGTTCGAGAACTGGCAAAAAACCTTCGGACAACTCGACGGCATCATGGGCAAGACACTCGACGAAGAAGTGCCGGGAACGCAGAAACCAAACATCCCGTTCTTCACGCGCTTCAAACAGGCGCACCCGAAACAGGCCGTGCTCCTCCACTTCAACGGGAACGCCCGCGACCCGCGCTGGGAGCGCGGCGAGTTCTTCGCCGGGCACTGGATTTACTTCAACGGCTGCCGCGTCACCGCCGACCTACAACCGGGCGAGGCCGTCATCGCCGTCGAAGACCCGACCCTGTTCCGCGTCAACATGGGCCGCTACGGCGACAAGAACGACGACCTCGGCCTCTGCGTCCTCGGTGCCGACGGCAAACCGGACTGGACCCAATCCGAGCAACTTGAACTGCTCGCCGTGGACGCGAAGGCGAAGACCCTGCGCGTGAGACGCGGCGCGTTCGGCGCCGCGCCGCGCGCATTCGCCGCCGGCAAAGCGTATATCGCCGCCCACGCCACCGAGGGACCGTGGGGCAAAAAGTCAAACCTGCTCTGGTTTTACAATTACTCGACCGCCTGCCCGCGCGACGCGAAAGGCCGCACCTGCGCCGACGTGCTCATCGCCGACCTCGCGCGCCGTTTTCTGCCGGGCGGCGCGCTCGCGTCGTTCGACGGGCTGGAGTTTGACGTGTTGAACTTCCATCCTCATGGCGGCGGACGGGGACGCGCCGCCGATTGCGATGCCGATGGCAAACCGGACAGCGGCATCAACACCTACGGCATCGGCGTATTCGAGTTCTGTCGCAAACTCCGCGAGAAACTCGGCGACAACCGTCTCATCATGGCCGACGGCGCTTCACCGCACAGCCAGCGTTCGTTTGGCGTCCTCAACGGCATCGAGAGCGAAGGCTGGCCCGTGCTCACCGACCTAGAAATCGTGGACTGGTCCGGCGGCATGAACCGTCACCAGTTCTGGCGACGCAACGCCGCCGCCCCTGCGCTGAACTACATCAATCACAAGTTCACCGAGCGCAGCACCAAGCCGGGCGAAGTGGTGACAATGGTCGAGACACCGTTGAGCACGACGCGTCTGGTCATGGCGGCGGGCTTGTTCACTGATTCGGCGTTCACCTACTGCATCATGCCGCCGGGAACAAAACGGGCCGGGGTCGGCATCTACGATGAGTTGTGCATGGGCGCCGCGAACCGGCTGCACTGGCTCGGCAAACCGCTCGCGCCGCCCGTGCACCTCGCGTTGCGCTCGCCGGATTTGCTCGGCGGAAAGTCTGCCCAGCGACTCCGCCGCGATGCGAGCGGGTTCACTCTGCCGTCGCTGACGTTGCCGGAAGGCGACCTCTTCGTTCACGTGCGGATGAAGGCCGATCCGATGAAAGGTTACCCGGCGGCGATTCCGCGTCTGGCTTGGCTCGGCTGGCAACACGCCGGCGACCTGATGCAGAAACCGCCACTCGCCACCGGTATGACGTTGAGCGGCCAGAAAGACGAACCGCTCCGCCCCGAAGTGGGAGCCAACTTCCACATCATCGAGAAAGCCGTTGTCGCCGGCGAAAGCCATTGTGCTTACGCAGTCCATCCCCCATTTCGCGGCGTCAAAGGCAGCATCTTCTGGGAAACTGAGGCGAGTATCCCGACCGACAAACCGCGTCTGACATTCTTCAGCGCGCTCACCGACAAGGCGAAAGGCAAGAGCGACGGCGTCGGAATCAAAGTCGAGGTGCGCCGCGACAACAAAGCGGAGGCAGTGTTCTCAGTACATCACCGTGAGAAACAATGGGTGGCCCGTTCCGCCGACCTCTCGCGCTGGGCAGGGCAAACCGTGCGCCTGCGGTTCACCGTGGATCCCGGCCCGGCGAACAACACCGTCGCCGACCACACGTTTATTGGCGATGTGCGAATCGAGTCCGGTGCCGCGACGAAACCGGACAAACTCGACCTGACGCCTTCGCGCGTCATGACGTGGGCCGGCAACCAGTGGTTCGAATCCGGCTTTTACTTCCGCAATCTCGGCCCCGGCGTCGTGAACCTCGCGCTCGAAGTTGAAGGCAGCGAGCCGGTGCACATCGAAAATCTCACTGCCCACTCAAACGCCGACGCGATTGTCCGCGACTACGAGCACGGGATCGTGCTGGCGAATCCCTCGGCACGACCGTACACCTTCGATGTCGCAACGCGTTTCCCCGGCGCGAAACTTCGCCGACTGCAAGGCTCGCCCAATCAGGACCCGAAGACCAACGACGGCTCCGCGGTCGGCGCGTCTGTCACCGTCGGTCCCCGCGACGCATTGTTCCTGATCAAAGACTGACGTGGCAGGGTTGGGACGCTATCCCATATTTTTGTCATAATTATAACAAAATTACGGGAATGGAGGTGGAACGCTTTTGGCCGAGGTGTTCTGTTGCTGCTGTTCCGGTTTGCCGCCCTCACCCTCGGCGTCTCGCTGCGCTCGGCTTGTTCCGGCTTCTCAGCTCGGGCCGGTTTCGTAGCCGAGGTCGCGCAGGCGCTGGAGCTTGTAGAGCAACGCGCGACGGCTGATGCCAAGAGCTTTGGCAGTCTCCGTCCGGTTGAAGCGATGCTGGCGCAGCGCCTGCAAAATCGTCTGCCGCTCGACTTCTTCCAGTTGCCCCACCGGCGCCAATGGCTCGGCGCCGGCTTCGCGGATGCGCGCGGGGAGATGTTCGGGAAGAATCATCTCGCTGCCGGACAACAAGACAGCGCGCTCCATCGCGTTGCGCAGTTCGCGCACGTTGCCGGGCCACGAGTAGCGTTCGAGACAGGCGGCGACTGTCTCCGAGAATCGGGCGCGACCTTTCGCGAACTCCGTGATGAACAGGCTCGCCAACGGCAGGATGTCCTCACGCCGCTCCCGCAACGGCGGCACATGCAGCTCGACGACATTGAGCCGGAAATACAGGTCCTCGCGGAACTTGCCGAGCCGGACGAGTTCTTCGAGGTTTTGATTGCTCGCGGCCAACACGCGGGCGTCGGTTCGGCTCTCGCGATTCGAGCCGATACGTTGGAACCATCCGTCGTGCGTCACGCGCAGCAATTTCGCCTGCAACGACGGCGACATCTCGGCGATCTCATCGAGGAAGATCGTGCCGCCGTTGGCCTGCTCGAACCGGCCAATGCGCTGTGTGTGCGCGCCGGTGAAGGCGCCTTTTTCGTGGCCGAACAGTTCGCTTTCCAGCAACGTTTCAGGGATCGCGGCGCAGTTGACCTTGACCAACGACCCGCCGGCGCGAGCGCTCCACGCGTGGATGACATCGGCGAGCACTTCCTTGCCGACGCCGCTTTCGCCGGTAATCAGGACGCGCGAGTCCGACGGCGCGATCAATGACGCGTCGCGGAACACCGCCTGCATCGCTGCGCTCTTGGCCACGATGCCGGTGGGCAGCGCGCGATCATCGGCGAGTTTCAACGGCGTCTCGCTGCTGAGGCCAGTGGCTTGTCGGACGGAGTCGAGCAATTCGTCGAGGTCAATCGGCTTCGCAAGATAGTTCACGGCGCCGTCGCGCATCGCGACAACGGCGTCGCGGATGTCGGCGTACGCGGTCACGAGCAACACGGGCAGCGTGGCGTGTTCCTGGCGCGCGCACCGCAACGTTTCGAGGCCAGAGAGTCCCGGCATCCGGACATCGGAGACCATCATGCTGACGTTGCCGGCGCGGAGCAGTTCGAGGGCGCGCTCACCGGAGTCAGCGAGAACGGTGTCGAAACCCTGGCTGCGCAGAAAAGAGTCCAACAGGCTGCGCTGGCCGGGGTCGTCGTCCACGATGAGAATGCGCGGTGTCTTCACAGCGTCGGCATCTTCGCAGAGTCCGCGCCTGAAAGGAAGCGTGTTCGTATCCAGCGTCCATAGAGGTAGATCATGATGGCGGAGGCGACGCCGATGGCGGCGAAAACGAACCACGTGAGACCGATGTGATGGGAACGGTAGAGGAGTTGGGTGAGGGTTTCAGGATTTTCGCCGGTGAATTGGACGAGTTTGTGGAATGCTTCGCCAATGGGCAAGGCTTGGTGCGTGACGAGTTCGGGGGACATCCCGCGTTGGACCAGCAGTTGGCGGGCGAACTCGTCCTTCGAGGAAAAGATGTTGTAGAGGAGCGGGCCGAGTTTGCCTTCGATGGTCCAGCCGATGAGGATCGGCGCGTGCGAGAAACCGATCCACATGGCTTTCTTGTCGGGCGGGGCGATGTTGCCGAGGAATTCGCTGAACTTGGGGCTGGCCAGCATTTCGCCGGTGCTGAAGATGATCATGGCGAGCACGGCAAACGCAACGTGGTGGGTCGCGCCGAACACCGCCAGGGCGATGATGACGAGGATCGTGCCGACAAACATGCTGGTCGTGGCGCGCATCTTGGCGCTCAGCCCGGCAAAGATGAAACAGGTGATCATGATCATGCCGGCGTTGATGTTGACGATGCCTTCGGGCTGAATGGTCTTGCCGGCGGCGTCCATGCCAAGGAGGAATCTCCAGACCGAACCCGGCTGCGGGTTGGCGCCGAAGATGAAGTTGACCATTGGACGTGTGTCCACCCAGTCCTCGACGTATTTGGGGAGCACGTCCCAGAGCATCGGGAACATCAGCCACCAGACGGAGAAGATGAGCAGGTAGAGCGAGAGATGCGGTTTCTTGAGTTCGGCGAGCGATTCGACGACAAGGTTGCGCTGTTTCTCGTGGCTGCGTTCCGCTTTGTGCGGTTCGCGATAGGTGAGCAGCAGGAGAAAGTTTAGGCAGATGAACGCGGCGTTGGCGTAGAAGACGTATTTCCACGCGAGCGTGCGCATCTGCAACGCGATGAGCGGGCCGATCCAGCCGCCGATGTTGACGGTTTGGTAGAAGATGCCCCACGCCATGGAACTGTTGCGGCGATTGGTGGCCCGGATCAACGTGCCCTGGACGCCGGGCTTGAAGATGGCGGTGCCGACAGCGAGGAACATCGCGCCGACGAAAAAACCGGTGTAGGTCGGCCACCACGCCATGACGAGGTAACCGAAACACTTGACCGCGATGGAGGCGAAGATGGTTTGTTTGTAGCCGTAGCGGTCGGAGAGGCCGCCGGTGAAAATCGGGACGAGCGACTGGAGAAGATTCCAGCAGAGCAACAGCGTTCCGAACGTCGCCATCGTGACGCCGAGGCCGCCGGTGGACGCGGGGCGCGTGGCATAGAGCGTGGCGACGGCGCGGACGCCGTAGTAGGCGAGGCGCTCGACCATTTCCATGCCGCCGACAATCCAAAAGACGCAACCGAGACTGCCGATGGCAGCCCAGAAACCGAGCTGTTTGACGTCGGCCAGCGTGGATTCGGAATGTGTTTGGGTCGGCTCGGGTTTCAATGCTTCGTCACGAGTTTGAGGTGCGTGATGCGGAAGATAGCACCTTTCGGCTCGTTGGAAAGACATTCGATGTCCCAGCCGTGGGCCAGCGCGATCTGCTGGACGACGGCGAGGCCAAGGCCGGTGCCGTGCTGCTGGGTGGTGACGTAGGGCTTGAAGATTTCCTTGCGGCGTTCGGGCGGCACGCCGGGACCGTTGTCGCGGATTTCGAGAAACGCTTCGCCGTTGTTCTGCCGGCCGGCGGCGACGATGATTTCGCCGTTGGAGTCAACGGCTTGAATGGCGTTCATCATGAGATTGAACAGCGCCTGCCGCAGGAGTTGTTCGTCGGCCTCGATGGAGAGCGGCTCGGCCCGGACTTCGAGCCGGACTTTTTTCTCCTCGATGTCGTAGTGGAGCGCGCGAACAACTTCGCCAATCGCCGCCGGCAAGGCGAGCGCGGTGCGGCGGAGTTCACGCGGACGCGAGTAGTTGATGAACTCGTTGAGTTGGGCGGTGACCTTGTCCACTTCGTCGAGGATGGCGCGGGACTGCGACTGGGTATCGGGCGGAATGTCGGACTGCTTGGCGATCATCTGGGCGAGGCCGCGGATGATGTTGAGTGGGTTGCGGGTTTCGTGCGCGAGGCCGGCGGCGGCGAGGTTCATTTCGCGCAGGTGCGTGGTCAGTTCGCTGGCGCGGACGAGGCGGAGTTGGAGTTCGGCGGTCTTGGCGAACGTCCGCCACGCCAGTCCCGAGCCGCCGGCGGCCGCGGTGGCGAACAGGCAAATCATCAGGCGCAGCCAGAGGTCTTGCGCGCAGGCGGCAACGACGGATTCCGTGGACATGACGATGACGAAACTGTGGACGCCCAGTTTTTGGATGGTGGCCCGGTATTCCTCGTCGCTCATCCAAGGGGGCCGGGAAAAGAACGGCCAGCGACGGCCGGGCGGGAACGACGGCGCGCTGGTGATGGTGAGGCTGGTGACGAAGTTGGTGGGAGCATTCGAGGGCCGGCGCGGAGGTGGCGGGGGGGCGGTGAGCAGGTTGGTGCTGCCGGGGCGGAACATTTCGTCGCGCGGGATGACGATCGGCGGAAGCGAGCCTTCGATGTCGCGGGCCACGTTGGTGCCGAGGTCCACCAGGTTCCGCAGCGTCACGCTTTGTTTGTCCCAGAACTCGGCCGGGCCGGCGATATTGTTGGTGTGGCCACCGGTCAAGGAGCCGGCGGACGCGACGACTCGGCCGGCGGAACTGAGCAGGGCGATGCCGTTGATGTCGCCGAACTTGAGCAGATCGGCGAGGGCAGACTCGACGCGTTCGCGGGACACGATGCCGCCGAATCGGCGCTGGACGCGCAACACGGTGCCGAGCGTGGTTGAGATGTCGCGGGCGCGGTGTCCCAACGCAACGCGCGCGATGCGCCGGACACGGAGATGCTCGCCGGCCTGCCAGCCGATGATGAGCGCCCAGACGGCGAGCAGCAGTCCGTAGATCAATGCGTTGCGTCGGGACATTTCCATGCGCGGCCTGTCACTTCCGGTTGGAGCTGTTCTTCTTGGCGTCCTCGTCCTCTTTCATCGGGATCAGGTCAAGAAAACGGTCGAGCTCGCGTTCGGAGTCGGAATCGGGGATGGTGATTTGCTTGCGTTCCTTGTCGCCGACGGCGGCAAGCTGTGTGGGCGCCTGAATGATGTGCGGCGTCAGGAAAATCAACAGCTCGGTCTTGACGTTGCTCTTGATCTTTCGTTTGAACAGATTGCCCAGCAGCGGAATGTCACCGAGCACCGGGATCTTGTTTTCGGTGTCGGTGCGGTCGTTGCGCATCAGTCCGCCGATGACGACCGTTTGTCCGTCGGGCGTGATGACCACGGTGTCGGCATTGCGCTGGTTGATGACGGGCGCGCTGACGCCGGTGGAGATCGGCACGGTCGTGGTCGGGTCAATCGCCGAAGTCTCCGGCGACACAATCATCTGCACGAGACCGTCGCCGGTGATGTACGGGGTGACTTTGAGGATGATGCCGACGTCGGTGTAGGTGACGGAGTTGATGGCGTTGCCGAAATTGTCGTAGCGGACGCTGGTGATCAACGGCACCGACTGGCCGACGATGATGGACGCGGGCTGGTTGTCGCGCGCGATGACGGACGGGCGCGAGAGCAACTGTGCCTTGCCGGCCTGCGCGATGGCGCGGAGGGTCACCTGAAAATCCTTGCCGAGGACCTGGTACAGGCCCGCGCCCGGCGGCATCGGCAGGAAACTGTTGAGCGGCTGGCCAAACACGTTGACGTTTGTGGCGACGCTCGACGCGAGGCCCGACAAGCCGAAGGCGTTGGCAAACGCGCCTGAGCCGGTCGAGCCGACCTTTCCACCCCAGCCACCTTCGATGCCGATGTCTGAATCCTTGGTGTGCTGGACTTCAAGGAACACGACCTTGATAAGCACTTGAGGACGCGGCTTGTCGAGGTTCCTGATAACCTCGGCGATGGTTTTCATCGTCTCCTCGTCGGCGATAACGGTGACGTTGCGCGTATCGGCGTCCACCGAAATGGTGGCGCTGCCGACGCCGCCGTTGGGGTTGTACTGCTGCTGGCTGCTGGAACCGCTGCGGCTGTAGCTGCTGCCGCTGCGACCATACCGGGAACTGCCGCTGCTGCCGGGGCTGCCGCTGAAGCCGCCGAACCGCGTCTGCGCGTCCAGTGTCAACGCCACGCAGAGGAAGGCGCTCAGGATGATTCCAAGTTTCCCATGTTGTGTTTTCATGTTGTGCCTCTTTGTGTTCATCAGTGTTGCGTTAGAACGACGAGCCGGACACGCTGCGCCGGTTACTCAAGCCGCCGCTCGAGCGGCTGCCGGTCGTGCCGGTGCCGGATTGCGTCTGGTTTTGTTGGATGCGGTTCATCAACGGGCTGTTCTGTGACGAGCTGCGCGAGCCGCGGCTGCTGGTGGTGCTCTGGAACATGTCCTGCAGCACCGGCAATACTTCCTGCGGGTCGGCGTTGTTCAAGTGAAAGACCTGCACCTTGCTTTCCTTCGGCGACTGGAAGTCCAGTTGCTGAACCACTTCGGCGATTTGATCCATCAAATCCTTCGACGCCGTCACCACCACCGACGAGGTGCGCGCGTCGGGCACGGCCACGACCTGCGCCCGTTTGCGGACGCGCTGTTGCTGGCCGCTGCTCCCCATCCCGGACGGCGGGGGCGGCGGACGACCGCTGATGATTGACGAAATAAACCCAAACGGCCCTCCGCTCGAACTACTGAAGGGGCTGCCGCTCCGGCTGCTGGAACGCATCGGCGCCTGCGCGCTGCTACTCTGATCGGGAAACAGGCTGGTCAGCAGGTCGGCCATCTCAATCGGATCGGCGTGTTTCAACGCAAACACGCGCACCTGCGTCTCGTCCTCGGCGCTGGAATCAATCGCCTTGATGATCTCGGCGAGATGGCGAATGTTCGCCTGCGTGTCGGTGACGGCAATCGAGTTGCCGGCTTCGTTGGCGACGATCATCGCCTGCGGCGAAATCATCGGCGCAAGGTCCTTGGCCAGTTGCGTCGCCTCGACGAACCGGATCGGGATGATCTGCGTGACAATCTCGTCGTTCCGCGGAATCGCTTCCGGGTCGCCGCCGGTCTTGACGGGGATGTCGCGGCGGACCGCCTCGGTTTTGCTGACGATGGTCAACTTGCGACCGTTGCGGATGGCGGCGTAGCCGTTCTTGTTGAGCATCGAGTTCAGCAGGTCAATCGCCTCGTCCTTCGTCACCGGCTTCGCGCTGAACACGTCCACCGTCCCGCGCACCTGCGTCTGCAACTCGATGATGAACCCCGTTGCCTCGCTGAGATAGCTCAACACGATGTCCAGCGGCGCGTTCCGGAAGTTCAACCGCATCTCGTTCTCGTTGAGCATCACCAACGGCGGCTCCGGCGGAGGCAACGCCGGCGCGGGCGCGGCCACGGGCGCGTTCGTCGCCGGCGCGGTCTCCGTCGCGGCGGGCGGATTGGTCGTTGCCGGTATCATCATCTCCGGCGGCGGATTCGTGGTGATCAACATCACCGGCGGCGGCTCGATGCGCGGTGGCGGCAGCGCCGTCTGTTGGGCGACGGCTGTCCACAGCAAGCCGGCCAGACCGGCCACTGACAATAGGCGAATGATTCGTGTTTTCATTTCATTTCCTGCTCTCTTTTCTGCATGAGTTTCTTGAGGATCTCGCTCGGGTCTGCCGCTGGTCCCGACGGCGCCGACGGCGCCGCTGGCGCGGCGGAGGCGGTGGGAGCGGCAGGCGCGTCTGCAGTGACGGGCGCACTGACGTTATACTCGACGTTGGTCGAAGGCGGCGCGACACTGCCGGTGGCGCGCGGCAAACGCACGCCGACGTGCAGGTCAACAGGCTGACCGTTGGCTTCGAGGCGGACACGGTTGAACGAAATGGACACGAGTTTGTAGCCGGCGATGGTGTCGTCGAGCTTCAGGGCCTTGCGACAATCAGAACTCGTTCCGTCGAAAAAGGCGAGTTGGTTTGTCTCATACGCCAGCGTGCCCACCAGCGTGAGCGACTCGCCGCCGCTGGTCGGGCGGTAGGTCGGACGAGCGTAGGTGGTCTTCATCTGAGGCGTGCGATTGAGGTTGAAAATATTCCGCTGGCTGATGATGCGGAACGAATCGAGGTGCTCCGCGCCATCCACGATGGCAAGCAGGCACGTCAACAGGACAAGCACTGTAGCCGCGAACCCTGTTCGCGGCCTCCTTCCCGCCGCGAGCAGGCTCGCGGCTACAGAACGGCGGCTATGAGTTTGATGGTTTGCGTTCATTGGGTCGTCGGGGTGAGCACGAGGCCGCTGACCTGCAAGCCGAGTGTCATCTGCTGGCCGTTGTCATCGTGCGAGGTGAGTTCCGCCATCTCCAGTTTCAACGCCATCGGGTCCCGCTCGATGCTGTATAGGAACCGGCACAACGTCTCGAGGCTGCCATTGGCGTCCACGCGGCATTCGAGCGTCGAGTATTCGTCGTCGCGTTTCCACTGCGGCGTGATGAGCGTGATGGTGGCGCGGCTGTCGCGCGCCCAATTGTCGAACCCCTTCAACAACTGTTGCTCGGCGACCGAGGAATTCACCGGCAGCGTGTTGCGCCGCATCTGGTCCCAGCGCCGGCGAATGGATTGCTCGCGCTGGAGGAGGCTCTCGCCCTGCGCGATCTGTTTGCGCAGTTCCGTAATCTTGGCGGAGCGCGTCTTCCACAGGCCCATCAACGGCGTCAACGCCACGCGATCCGCCAGCAGCAGGACGATGCCCGCCACGGCGATCACCACGAGCCATTGTTGGCGATTCTGGATTTTCATTCGTGTTTTCCCTCCTGCCAGTGGAAATCAAAAACGAACTGCATCGCCTTCTTGCCGCGAATCTGGGAGACTTTCAGGTCAGTCACCGCGCTGGCGGTGCGCAACTGGCCGAGCATCCGCAACAGCGCGGCGTTGTCGCGCGCGACGCCCGAACAGGTCACGGTGCGCGAGTCGCGAATCTCGATGCCCTTGGCCGTGACCGAACCGTCTTCGGGGAACGATTGGCTCAGTTGGCGCAGGATGCCGAGCGAACGGAAACTGTCGTCAAACCAAGGCCGATACTGGCGGATCTGTTGCTGGACGTTTTCGAGTTGCCCGACCTTCGCCGACATCCCATCCCAGCGCGATTTCAACGTCATCAGTTGGATTTGCTGCACAAGGAACGGCCCGCCGACCAACACGACCAACGCTGCCGCCGTCGCGCCGATCACGCGCCAACGGCCGGACGAATAGCGCGTCGCCAGTTGTTGCCAGACCGTCACCTGCGGCGGCAGAAATTCAAACGGCGTCGCATCGCGCATGAGTTGCCGGGCCGCAAGACGGAACGCGGGCGAGGTGTCCGCGGCGACTTGTTCGACGCTGAGGCCGAGCGGCGCCAGCCGTTGCGTCAAAGTTCCCGCAAGGCCGGTCGGGCCGAAAATGCGGACGCGGCGCACGGCGTCGCGCACCTCCGCGGGGAGTTGGCCGAGCGTGATCCGCAATTCGCGCGCGACAAGGTCGGCGTCGTCGAGCGCGCCCTCGATTGTCCGCAACGCCACCACGCCGCCGCCAGCGGTAATCTGGAGATCGAGGTGCGACTCCCCGATGGCTAGCGCGAGCACGCCGTCAGAGGCGTCGGGCGGTTGCAGCGCGGAAATGCCGAGCGAGAAACTGACCGGTTTCAGTTTGGCCCGGCGCAAAATGTTTTCGAGCGCGTCGAGTTGGTTGGCGGGAAGACCGATTTGCGCGGCGCGCTTGGCGGAGCGCGACGTGGCCAGCCGCAGCGTCGTGACGTCGCAGGGGAAGCCGCGTTCGGCTTCGATGGCGAGGAAGCTGGCGACGTCAGCCTCCGGCAGGTCGGTCAACTCGCTGTGAACGGTGAGCGCCCATTTCAGCGGCACGCAGACCGCGCAATGATGTTCCCGGATGCCGGCGGCGGCGAGGTGGTTGCGGATTTCCTGCGCGACGAGTTCGGGGTCGGCGGTCAGCGGGTCGAGCGACAGCGTGACGGAGAACGACTTCAGCAGTTGCACCGAGCCGTTGGTGCGGCGCAACAGCGCGCCGTCGAGCCGGCTGCCGTCCAGCGCGAGTCCGAGCAACGCGGACAAGCGCCGGCGTTTCGCGGGATAGAATTTTCCGAGATCAATCATAGTGTCTTCTTCGCCACCCATTCTTGACGGACAGTTTCGCCCAACGCCCAGCCAAGCCGAGTCAGGTCCTGACGGTAAAGGATTTTGGGCGTGCCCTCGGTGATGTCGAAAACGAACTTCGCGCGCCGGTAGCCGCGGCCATGCTGGCCGAGCGCGGCGATGTCGGCGGTGAACTGGTAGCATTGGGTCGTGATGTAATCGCCGGCGGCGAGTTGCGCGAGCGCGGTGTTGCCGGTGCCGAGCGCCTCGACGATCCACGCGATGGAGTTGAGGTTCGCGGCCGTCTGGCGATACGCGACGATCTGCTGCGCCGTGCTGTCGTCGAGGCCGGGCAGGCAGGCGAGCACGGCGGCGGGTGCGGTGTTGATGTTGACCCGGCCACGCCGGTAGCGCGAGTTGGTGACAGTGACGTCCCGGTAAATCAACGCGAACTCGTCCGCGCTCATCCCGCTGCGCAGGTAGAACGCCAGCAGACTGGGCGACGGCAACGGCCCGAGTTGAACCACGATCTGGCTTGCCCGCGCCGGACCGAGCCGCTCCTGCAACAACGGCAACAACTGCGAGGACGAGTTCACGTTGGTCTTCATCGAGCCGTCGCTGTGGAAATTCGGATCGCGACTATAGACGGTCACATACTCGAACAGGCCGGGGTCGCACTGGCTGTTGCCATCGAGGTCCTTCTCGTGTGTGTCGAGGATGCCGTTGCGGTTCACGTCGTCGCCGGCGAGGATGTCCATCGCGGTGCCATACACAAGGCGCAGTTCGTCCACGGTCTCGAACGGCGCGCCCTTGCAGGTGTAGGGCGACGACGCCATCGCGTAGTTCATCGCCGAGGCGCCGCTGGCATTGGGATTGCGCCAGTCGAGGATGGCGTTGAGCAAGTCCTGATTCATGTTCGGGAGATACTGGAGTTGGTTGGTCGAGGCGGAGTTCAGGTTCAACTTCGACGCTTCATCCACCAAACTGAAATACACGCGGTCGGGATACGTCGGCGGCGACGCGGGATCGCGCCCGATGATCCAGAAATGCGCGTCGCCAATCGGCACCGCTTCCGCCGCGTATTGCGTGAGGTCGGGCATGACGCCGTTGGTGGCGTACGCGGACAACACCGCGCTGACATAACGCACCGCGCCCTCGATGGCTTGGTCGGCAGCGAGCGCGGCGGCGCGGTTGTCGGCGGCGCGCAACTCCATGCTCATCGTGTTGGCGAGGTAGAGGGCGATGCTCACCAGCCCAAACGAAATCCAAAGCACGATGATCAATACCGAACCGCGTTGATTTTGTCGGCAACGGTTCATGGCGACTCACCCGTTTCGGTCTGGTTGGTGGTCACCTGTGTGCTGAGCGGCACGAGCAGTTCAATCGGCTGTGGATTCGCCGGCGGCTCCGCCGGGCGAAGTCTCATGCGGACGGCGACAGGCAGGTTCGTGTCGGTCTGCGTCGTGTCCCACGTGTTGCGCCACTGCATGCCGTCGTAACATTCGATTTCAAGAGTGGTGATGTTGGCCAGCAACACCTGCTCGTCGGGCGTCGGCGTGATCGTCGCCAGCAAGTTGCGCGTGACACTGCGGATCAATTCCTTGCCGGTGCTGGTGCGGTCGGCGGAATCGCGAAGCCGGTAGGTGACCCGTTGCACTTCGGCCCACGGTTCCAATTCGCGTAGCGTGCCGGTGGTCGTGTAGAGTTCGATGTTGACGGTCTGGTTGAGGCCGTAGCTGCTCACGTCGCCGACGCGGAAATCGCCGGCCATGACTTTGTTGGTGGAGGGCGAGAGCATCACGCCCTGCAAATCGCGCCGCACCACCGTCAACGCCTGCTCGCGCGGCAGGCCGCTGTCCACCGCGTCCTGCGCGGTCGCCTGCAAGCGCACCGCGCTGAAGAACAGCGCATTGATCGCGGACAACACCACCGCGCTCACCGCCATCGCGAGCAGCAGCTCCATCAACGTGAACCCGGCGGCATGATGTTGCTTGTTCGTCATTGCGAGTCCACCAGCGTACTGAGCTTCACCGATTGTTCCTTGTCCTGCGCGTTGAAACGGACCTCCGTCGTCAATAACTGCATCTCGTCCTGCGGCCAGCGATCGTTGCGCAACGTCCACCGGTACTCGACGCCATCTTCCGTGTAGGTGCCGCTCTGCTGTGACTGGTTCCAGTTCCCCGTGACGAGGCTTTCGTTCAACGCCCGTTCCGCCACGCGCGCCGCGACGGTCTTGCGCGCCGCCACTTCACCGGCCAGCCCGGCGATGCGCAACGCCTCCACCGCGACCGGCACGACGATCGCCATGAACATCAGCGCCGCCAGCAGTTCGGCCAGCGTAAAGGCGTCGCGGCTATGGATTTTTGTTGCGAATTTCATAATTCACACGGTTCGTGGTCTGCACCAACGACAACATCGAACCGTCAATCGAGGTCAGGTGCAACTCGGTCGGGCTGGTTTCATCCACCACGCCCTCCGGCAAAAAACGGATCGCTGTCAACGACTTACCCCGCACCGTCACCGGCAGCGTCTTCGCCGCTTCCAACATCAGGCTCTCATCCAACTCAAACTCCAACGCCCGCGGATCGCCATCGCGCGGCGGCATCTCTTGCTCCAAGCCGTAGGTGTGCTGGTCGGTGTCCACCCACAACAACATCGGCAGCCCTTCCGACACCGCACGGCTCTGCGACGCGCGCGTCAACGCCAACAACCGGCGCGCCTCGGAGTCCAGCGTCCGCCCGCGGAAAAAGTCCGAGAGCATCGGCGCCGCCACCGAGATCATCGCCACCAGCAACGCCATCACGAGAATCAACTCGATGAACGTGAAGCCTTGTAGCCGCGGCGCTCTGCCGCCGCGTTTCCCGCACGCCGACGGAGGGGCGTGGCTACAAAAGTTGGTGGCTCTGTTTCGCATCATCTCCTGCCGGTCCAATTGCAGACATCGTCCTCATTGCTCGGCCGGCCATCGGGACCGACGGAGTAGAGGTCGTATGACTTCGGGTTGTGACGGCCGGGGCATTCATAGACGTATTCGTTACCCCACGGGTCCCGCGGGACTTCCTTCACGTACGGGCCGTGCCAGTTCGGGCAGTCGCGCGGCTGCACGACGAGATCGCCGAGACCGCCTTTGCCCTTCGGGTAATAACCGTTGTCCACCTCGAACGCGTCGAGCGCGGTGCCGAACGTCGCGATGTCAGTGCGCGCCGCGGTCTGGCGCGCCTGTTCGCTGCGCCCGACCATTTTCGGCACGACCAACGCGGCGAGGATGCCAAGGATGGTGAGCACCAGCAACAGCTCGACCAGCGTGAACGCCTCCTGGCCGATTCGATTTGTCCGACGATGATTTCGGTTCATGATATTTCCTGTGTTGAGGTTTTGTGAAAACGTCTGCCTGTAGCCGCACCCTTTACGGGTGCGAGAAGCGCAGGCATAAAGCCTGCGGCTACGAGTTTGTTCGCTCCGGTTCATTTGATGTACTCCTGCAATGAGAAAATCGGCAGCAACATGCCGATGAAAATTGTGCCGATGAAACTCGCGATCACAAACAACATCAGCGGCTCCGCAAACGCCACCGCCGTCTTCAACTGCCGGTCGAGGTCGCCCTCGGTGACGTTGGCAATGCGGATCAACTCGCCGTCGAGCCGGCCGCTTTCCTCGGCGACGGAAATCATTTCGAGCACCGAGCCGGGAAACAGCGTCCGGCAGTTGGCGAGGCTCTGGCCGAGCCGAGCGCCTTCCTGAACGCCTTCAATCGAGGTCGAGACCGCGTCCACCAGAATCTGGTTGCCGATGGATTTGCGGGCGACATTGAGCGCGTGGACCAGCGGCACACCCGCGCCGATCAATGTGCCCAGCATCCGGCAAAACCGCGCCATCGCAAACTGCGCCACCAACGGCCCGACCATCGGCGCGCGCAACATCAATCCTTCCCACACTCGACGTCCTTTCTCCGACGCAAACCAGCTCCGCACCATCAACGCGGCGACAAACAAACCCACCAGCACAAACAACCCATACGACCGCAACAGGTCGCTGGCGCCGATGATGAGTTGCGTAATCACCGGCAGCGAGCCGCCGAAACCGGAAAAGACTTTCTGGAAACGCGGAATGAAGAACACCAACAGAAACGCCAACACCGCCAGAGCCAGCACCAGCAGGATGCTCGGATACAACAGCGCTGTCAGCACCTTCGAGCGCAGTTCCTTTTCTCGCGACTGAAAATCCGCAATCTGCGCGAGCACCACATCGAGGAACCCGCCGGTCTCGCCTGCCGCCACCATCGCCGTGTAAACCCGCGGGAACGTGTCCGGCGATTTCGCCATCGCATCGGCGAGCGACATCCCGTCCACGACCAACCCGTGAATCTCCTTCCACTTCGCCGACGCCGCCGGCGTGGCCGCTTCTCGAAACAAAATCACCAGCGCCCGGCTCAACGGCACGCCCGCCGCCAGCAAGCTCGACAACAACCGGGTGAAATTCTCCAGCGCCTTCGCCGTAATCTTGTGCGAGTGCAACTTGAAGGAGAACGCAGTCGGCGCGTTCGCCGCTGCATTGGCGACTTTCTCCGCCAAACTCACTGGCCGCAGCCCGCGCGTTTCCATCTGACGAAACGCTTCCGGCCGGCTCCCGGCGTCAATCTGCCCTTCCGCCACCGCGCCGTCCGCCCCAATCGCTTTGTAGGTGAATGTGGGCATGGTCAGAGAAACCCGAATGACCCCCAAAAGCGTGTCACCCTGAGCGAAGCGAAGGGCCTCGCAATCGCATCTCCCGCGCGTTCGATGCAGAGGTTCTTCGCTTCGCTCAGAATGACAAACTGCTTCACGCTCCCTTCGCCTCCGGTTTGGCGCTGCGTTCGATTTCTTTGGCGGTGGTGACACTCAACACTTCTTCAACCGTCGTGATTCCTGCGCGCACCAACCGCCAGCCGTCTTCGGCCAACGTCATCATGCCGCCTCGGCGGGCGGCGTCGCGGAGTTGGTCGGTCGAGGAGTTTTGCAGGACCAGCTTGCGGATTTCGGTGTCGGTGTCTATCCACTCGAAGATGGCGTGCCGGCCAAAAAAGCCGGTGTTCCGGCATTCGCGGCAGCCGACGGATTTGTAGATCGTCACGTCGGACGGAATGCCGACTTTCGTTTTGAACTCCTGCGCAGCCGGCGAGGTGTCGGGTTGCTTGCAGTTCTCACAGAGAACACGGACGAGACGTTGGGCTAGCACGGCTTCGACCGAGGACGCGACAAGATACGGTTCGACGCCCATGTCAACCAAGCGCGTGAACGCGGTCGGGGCGTCGTTGGTGTGGAGCGTGGAGAAAACAAGATGGCCGGTCAGTGAAGCTTGGACAGCAATCTGCGCGGTTTCCTGGTCGCGGATTTCGCCGATGAGAACGACGTCGGGGTCGTGGCGGAGAATCGAACGCAGGCCGCGGGCGAACGTGAGGCCGGCTTTCTCGGAGACTTGGATTTGGTTGACGCCTTTGAGCCGGTATTCGACCGGGTCTTCGACGGTGATGATCTTGCGGATGGAATCGTTGATCTCGTTGAGCGCGGTGTAGAGCGTCGAGGTCTTGCCGCTGCCGGTCGGGCCGGTGACGAGGATGATGCCGTGCGGCAGACGAAGGACGCGCTGGAAACATTCGTATTCGCGTGGCGCCATGTCGAGTTGAACCATGCCGCGCAACGTCACGTTCTGCCGCAGCAAGCGCATGACGACCGCCTCGCCGTGAATCATCGGGATGATGGAGACGCGGATATCCACCTCAGCGTCGCCAACAATGATTTTGATGGCGCCGTCCTGCGGCAGGCGTTTCTCGGCGATGTTGAGGTGGCTGAGGATTTTGATGCGGGAGACGATGGCCGGCTGGAACTGCTTGAGTTGGGCCGGCACGGGGATGTCTTGCAGGTCACCGTCAATGCGGTAGCGGATGCGGAACTCGTCCTCGAACGGTTCGAGGTGGATGTCGGAGGCGCGCAGATCAATGGCGTCTTTGAGCACTTGGTTGACGAAGCGGATAATGGACGCTTCATCCTCGACGCCGGTGTCGAGGTCGGTTTGTTCCTCGCCTTCGTCAACGACTTGGAAGGCTTTCTCCTCGTCGAGTGTGCCGATGGTGTCGGCGCCGACGCCGAGCCGGCGTTTGATTTCGCGCTGGAGCGCCTCGCTGGTGGCGAGCACCGGCTGGAGTTGGAGGCCGGTGAGGGTTTTCAGCGCGTCGAGTCCCTGCGTGGCAAACAGCCGGCTCGTGGCGATCTCGACGGTGCCGTTGACGCGACGTAGCGGCAACAGTTCTTCTTTCAGGAGAATGCGGGCGGGAAACAGCGAGAGAAGCTCGCGGTCCGGTTCAAGGTCGTCGAGCGCCGTGAAGGCGAGTCCGTATTCCTTCGCGAGCCAGCGGAGCACGTCCTCCTCGCTGGCGACAGGCTTCCCAGCGCGCTGCAACATCTCGGCATCCGGCGCGGACAGTTGCTTGGCGGCGACCATCCGGCCGAGCAGTTGATCGGGAGACAATTCTTGCGTGAGCGCGTCACTCATATTTCGAATCGAGCCGTATGGGGGCGCACGCAGTGCGCCCCTACGGCGAATTGGTTACGGCAGCAAACCCATCAATGTCGCCTGCGCTTCCTGACGCGCTGTCAGCACCTTGCGAAGGTCTTCCTGCGCGGCAAGAAGTTTCGCCTCCTTGTCTTTGCGAGAAGCGCGGAACTTGTCGAGCGCAGCTTTCACCTGCGCGGCGGGCGCGTTGTCGTCAATCGCCTTCTGCAACGCCTCGGCCTCTGGGCTGGGCGTGAACCACGGGCTGCGACTGCCTTCGGAACTGCTGCGCGAAGATGACCGGCTGTCGCCACCGGAACGACTGCTGAATCGGAAACCGCTCAGACCGCTGGTCAGCGTTTCGCGGCGCAGATCCATGACCTTTTGCACCAGCGGTTGGACAGCAGTCCATTCGGCTTCGTCCTTGAATCCGAGGCGCTCTCTCAGGCCTTCCAGAATGCGTTTCTGGAACTCAGCCGGGTCAAATCGTCCGCGTCCGCGGTCGCGGTCGCCGCCGCGATCACCGCCGCGGTCGCCGCCGGGGGGACGCGGAGGAGGCGGGTTGTCTTTGTCTTGCGCCCAGAGAACGCTGGCACCCAACGTCAGGGCTGCTGCGATGCCACAAAGTACGAACTGTCTGCTCAACTTCATTGTGTGAACTCCTTATGTAGGTTGGTTGTTGTCAGTGACCGACACTGAAGCCAGGTTGCAAGGAATGTGCCAAACTCCCGACACGCGGTTTCAGGAGTCAAACTGCAATCGCACTGCGCAACCCCTGCGCAACCGACCTGCTTCTGCGCAATTCTTGCGCGCGCTTGATGCCGCATTTGACTTTGCGGGGAGCGGCGGCTAGTCTGGCGGCGGTTGTTGCGGAGAGGTGCCAGAGTGGTTGAATGGGCCGGTCTCGAAAACCGGTATGGGCCTATGGTCCATCGAGGGTTCGAATCCCTCCCTCTCCGCCAGCTTGGAAACAGAACCATGAAAATCACCAAAGCCGTCATCACCGCCGCCGGCAAAGACCAACGGAGCCTTCCACTTCAACGCCTCGTGGACCGGGACGGCCAACCGAAATCCGCCATCCAGATCATTATCGAAGAAGTTGTCGCCGCCGGCGCCGAAGAGATCGCCATCGTCATCAATCCCGGCGACGAATCGGCTTTTCGCGCCGCCACAGGCTGTCCTGTGACCTTCATCCCGCAGACCAATGCGCGTGGCTACGGATACGCGCTCTTGTGCGCGCACGAATTTGTCGGGCGGGAACCGTTCCTTCATCTTGTCAGCGACCACCTTTACGTCAGCGATCTTCCGAAGCGTTGTGCCCAACAGCTTGTTGAGATCGCCGCCGCCGAGAATTGCGCCGTCTCCGCTGTCCAAGCCACCCGCGAAAATATGCTCCCCTACTACGGCACCGTCGGAGGTCGCCGCGTTCCCCAGCACAAGAACCTCTACGAGATCGAAAACGTCCTCGAAAAACCCACGCCCACCGAGGCCGAACAACACCTCATCGTCCCCGGCCTTCGCGCGGGCCATTATCTTTGCTTCTTCGGCATGCACGTGTTGACGCCAACTGTGCTCGACATCCTCGGCGAATCCGCCGGCGGAACCGGTAACATCCAACTCAGTCCCGCGCTCGCCAAGCTTGCCGCGCGCGAACGTTTCCTCGCCCTCGAAGTCGCGGGCTCGCGCTACAACATCGGCGTCAAGTACGGCCTCCTCACCGCGCAACTCGCGCTCGCGCTTCATGGCGCCGACCGCAATGAGGTCCTCACGCAACTCGTCGAACTGCTCGCCAAACAGAAACTCGCATGAGCCGGCTTGTCTCCATCATCACCGCCGCCGACCCCGCGACGCGCGACCAATCCCTCGACGCCTTCTGCCGGCAAGCGCCGCTCGACGCGCTTCTCGCTGAGGCTTCCGCGCTCGACCAATTCCGCCGTCAGTCCGATAATCTTTACGAGCGTGTCCGGGCACTCTTCTTTCTCTACGCGATGTACCGGTTCCACCTGCCCGAAAAACTGACGAGCGCCGGCCTGATGCCGTTTGCCGGGTACGAACATCTCCTCAACCGCCGCTTCGAGGAAGCCATTGACGTCTTCCTCCGGTGCCCGCCGTCCGACGGCATCGCCAGCGCGCTCGCTGCCGCCTATCACGACCTCGGGTTCCAAACGCTCGCCAACCAAGTCCGCCGCAGCGTCCGCTCTGTCCGCGGCAACCAATGGATGTTCCGCATCGGTCATCCCGCCGACCAACCGCTCCGCATCCGACCCGAACTTCTCCGCACCCCGTTCCCGCTCCTGCGTGAGAGAACCCCGGTCCGCATGGACCTCTCGCACAGCGGTTGGTCCGACATCTTCTTCCTCGGCATGGATTTTCCCGAAGGCGCGCGCGTCCTCAATGTCTCGATTGACCTCGGCGTTCACGGACGCGACGCCGCGCCGCGCCCGCCGGTCGAGGCGTATCTGCGTGTCATTGACGAGCCGGTGCTGCGCCTCACCAGCGTTGACCTCGGCGCGACCACTGACATCACCGACCTCAACGAAGTCTTCGACTTCGCCCGCGATTACCTCGGCCTCCTCAAAGCCGCTGTCATCGCCGCGGGCATCGTGCCGCCGGGTATCGAAGGCTCCGGCGAATCGTTGCAGGACCTTCTCGCCCGCATCGTCGGCCCCGGCCTCGGCCTCGAAATCGTCAGCAACGTCAACGGCATCCCGAAAGGCTCGCGTCTGGCCGTCTCGACTAACCTGTTGGCGTCGCTGATTGCCGTGATGATGCGCGCCACCGGCCAAGCGGCTTCCTTGACCGGTCCGCTGGCGGAGAACGAACGCCGTCTCGTTGCCGCGCGTGCGATTCTCGGCGAATGGCTCGCCGGCTCCGGCGGCGGCTGGCAGGACAGCGGCGGCGTCTGGCCCTCCGCGAAATTGATTCGCGGCGAACTCGCCCGCGAGGGCGACCCCGAATTTGGCATCAGCCGCGGACGCCTTTTGCCGACGCACACCCCGATCAAAATCGGGGCGCGCCTCCAAGACTCACTTGTCCTTGTCCATGGTGGCATGGCGCAGAACGTCGGCCCGATTCTGGAGATGGTGACGGAGAAATACCTCCTCCGCTCCGAGGCCGAGTGGCAGGCCCGCAAGGAAGCGATGAAAGTTTTGGATGAAGTCGTCGAGGCGTTGTGTTCCGGAAATGTTCCGGCCATCGGCGCGGCGACAACGCGCAACTTTTTCGGCCCGATCCAGGCCATCATTCCGTGGGCGACGAACCTGTACACTGAGACCGTGATCAACCGGGTCCGTGAAAGGTTCGGCGAGAAGTTTCTCGGATTCTGGATGCTCGGCGGCATGAGCGGCGGCGGCATGGGATTCATCTTTGATCCGAGCGTCAAGCCCGCCGCCCAAGAAGCGCTCGGCGAAATCATGGCGACGACCAAGCGCGAGTTGCAGAACGCGTTGCCGTTCGCGATGGAGCCGGTCGTCTATGACTTCGCCATCAACGAGCGCGGCACGTGGTGCGACATGGACAGCACGCTCCTGCCCGCCGGCTATTACGCGCTCATCGTGCCGGCGTTGTTGAAGGCGGACCGCTTCAAGCTCAGCGCCGCTCGACGCGCCGAGCTTGACCAATTCGGCATCGCCTGCCGGACACACCCGGAACTTGGAGGGATGGTACACACGCTGTTCGACCGGCTCTTTCCGCGCGCAAAGGCTGACACCGGCGGCCAAAGCCTGCACGACCTGCTCAACGAACTCGGCTTTGACCGCGTGCAGCACGAGCAAATCCGCGCCGACCTCAAGAACGGACGGATCGGCCTCGCGCAGAATCGTCTGCCGGCGGCGACGGTCATCGAGGATGTGCGGGATGAAGATGTGTCGTTCTTTGGTAGGGACGGCTCGCCGAGCCGTCCGTTGGACAAGGTTGCGGCGCGGACGGCGTCCGCGCCCTACCAAGCCGGCCTCGACGCGATTCGCCGGGGCGAAGTGGCGGTGGTCACGCTGGCGGCGGGCATTGGGAGCCGGTGGACGCAAGGCGCGGGCGTTGTAAAGGCGCTGCACCCGTTCTGCAAGCTCGGCGGCAAGCACCGGAGTTTTCTGGATGTTCACATTGCGAAGGCGAAAGGTGCTCCGCACATTGTCACGACGAGCTACCTCACGCACCGGCAGATCGAGCAGGCGGGGTTGCCGGTGATTTTGTCGCCGGGACGCGCGGTCGGGTTGCGGATGATTCCGATGGCGCGCGACCTGCATTTTGCGTGGGAGGAGACCGCCCATCAGTTGCTTGACGAACAGAAACAGAAAGTCCGGGACAGCCTGCACGCGGCGCTGATCGGCTGGGCGCAGGCGATGGGCGAGGCGAGCGATTACACCGACAATCTGCCGGCGCAATGCCTGCACCCGGTCGGCCACTGGTTCGAGTTCGCCAACATGCTCCGCAACGGCACGCTGGCGAAGCTGCCGAACGTCCGCTGGCTGATGCTGCACAACATTGATACCGTCGGCGCCGACCTCGATCCCGCGTTGCTCGGCCAGCACATCGCCAGCGGCGCGTGCCTGAGCTTCGAGGTCATCACGCGCCGGCTCGAAGATCGCGGCGGCGGCCTCGCGCGCGTCAACGGTCGCGTCCGTCTCGTCGAGGGCCTTGCGATGCCGCGCGAGGAAGACGAGTTCAAGCTCAGCTACTACAACTCGATGACGACGTGGATTGA
>CAZNOK010000004.1:0-26422 GCA_964574605.1 uncultured Verrucomicrobiota bacterium | reverse complement strand
GCGAGGAAGACGAGTTCAAGCTCAGCTACTACAACTCGATGACGACGTGGATTGATGTCGAGAAACTGCTGGCCGTCTTCGGCCTGACGCGCGCCGATCTCGCCGACGACGAGAAGGTGGCGAACGGCATCCGCGCCGTGGCCGCGAAGATGCCGACCTACATCACGCTCAAGGACGTGAAGAAACGCTGGGGCCACGGCCAGGAAGACATTTATCCGGTGGCGCAATTCGAGAAACTCTGGAGCGACATGACGGCGTTGCCGGAAGTGAATTGCCGCTTCATTGTCGTGCCGAGACTACGTGGCCAGCAGCTTAAAGACATCGCCCAACTCGACGGCTGGCTCCGCGATGGTTCGGCGGCCTACGTCGAGCAATTATGTGGGTGGTGACCACGGACAGTATCCGTTCCATAGACTGGCTCTCTATTCTTCGATGGATTGGCTATGCTGTCTTTGGATTGGAGGTGTGCCTCCTCATCGCAACTATTGTCTTTCTCGTTCGAACGCCGGGACACGGGATCTCTTTCTTGATGCCCCTTGCGGCGATTCTCCTTTTCTACCATCTGCTTCCGGTACTGGTGGCCAAACGTGCAATCGCCGCGAAACAACGTGTGCAGCCAACAGGGAATTCGTGGAGCATCGGAAAATACTCGGAAGAAGATGTGCGCCGGTTGGCTGCCGAGATAACGTCACGACTTGAGCCGAAACTCCAGCGCCCACGCATTGTGATTGCCGAGAATCGAGCAACAAGAGGTTGGACGTGGTTGTCTTTTCTCTGGCCCGGCCGCGAACTCCACAAGACTGTGTGGATTACGGCTGGTGCACTGCACTACTTGGAGCCGGATGAACTTCAGGCCTTGATCGCTCACGAGATTGCCCATCACATGCCTTCCAACCGCTGTGACATTCCGGGCGGGTGGACAATCACAGAAACCGCTCTCTATTGTTTCGCCTTCGTCGTGGGGACCAACCTCTCTCTTGGTAGATGGGGAATCGTGAACCTTTTCCTGATCCTCCGGCTCATTGGCTCATGGGCGGCTTGGCCGGTGATACGCCGGGTCAGCCAGAGAATTGAGCGCCTCTGTGATACGAGTGCTGCGGATCAAACCAGTCTTTTGGCGATGAGCAATATGCTGTTGAAAATCGGTGAAGACGCTGAACTCACGGAGGTCATCATTGCCCGGTCAGCCAGAAGGCTGGTCCACGTCAAGGGTCTCGACCCCATTGATCTGGCTGAGGCGCTTGAAGCCGTTCGCCCCTATGGAAGGTTATTCCATGAGAAACTGTTTCGCCACTCTTCCGAGATCGTGACACACATGCTCCGGGAGTGTAAGCTGAAGGCAAAACCCGTAACGATCAACCCAGAACTGGAAGACTTCGCGCGGCAGCGATCCAGTCGTCGCCGGCGGATTCGCTGGCGACTATTCGACCGCAACAACGATGGGCGTCTCGACGAAGTGGAGTTGTCGAAGCTGTGCCAGACTTTGCGTGAGCATCCAGACAGAACACTCTTTTGCAGTGCTGAAGAGTTGAATCCCACCACTCATCCATCCTGCCGCAATAGGGTCCTATGGTTGTCTGAACGCTCGCAGAGACCGGAAGCAGAGCGACACTCGGAATGACAGCGATAGTGTGACTGACGAAACGCTACGGCGTCAACGTAGCGACGAAGCCTCCGTAGCCCAGCATCTTCACGGTAAAATCACCGGCGGGTTTGGTTTCGGTGTCGAAGCCGTCGCGGATGATGATGAGATTGTGGCGACCGGCAGCGAGCCATGAGCCAAGTTTGATACGTTCTTCGCGCGGTTCGTTGGTGCCGTTGATGCCGGCGATATACCAAGCGTTTCCTTTGCGACGGGCGAGAATCACGAATTTGCCGGGCTCGCCGGCGATGAATTTCGTGTCATCCCACGCGACAGGCACGCGCTTGAGAAATTCACGTGGAGCGGTTGGCAGCTTGAGATAGCTTTCTGCTTTGTCGGCGAAATGGAGCCAGCCGGTCTCGAAGAGGACGGTGAGCGCCAGCTCGTGCGCGTCGGTGGTGCGGCGCGGGTATTTGTTGTCGGAGAACGCGACTGGCGTGTAGTCCATCGGGCCGACGACGTTGCGGGTGAACGGCAGGATTGCGTTCTGCACCGGGGCGCGTTCGGGATATTCCGGCGCGAAGATGTAACACTCTTCGCCGCGGACGGCTTCCATGCTCATCAGGTGCGGCCACGTCCGTTCCCAGCCGCGCGGCAACGTGCACCCGTGGAAGTTCAGCATGATTTGGAAATCGGCGGCGTCTTCGAGGATGCCGTGGTAAAGGCCGATGACGTTCTGTTTGTCGCTCTGGAAGAAATCCACCTTGATGCCTTTGACGCCCCACTTCTTCAACAACTCCATCTCGTACCGGCGGACTGTTTTGTCGGTGAGCGTGTCGCGCGGCTTCTCGGTGACGATGTTGTGCGGGCCGCCGGAGTTGTACCAGAGCAACACGCCAACACCTTTCTCCTTCGCGTGTCGGATCACGTCGTGGATGTTGCCGTTGTCCATGATATCCCAGTTTGCATCCACGAGCACGTACTCCCAGCCCATCGCCGCGGCGAGGTCAACGAACTTCTTCTGCTTCGCGCCGTCCTGCGGGCTTGGATTGTCCGACCACCAACTCCACGCCACGCGACCCGGCCTCACCCAGCTTGCGTCCTTCAAGCGCGACGGCGGACAGACGTCGTTGACGAGCGTGGACTCGACGATGCCAGCCAACGAATCGCTGACGATGATGACGCGCCACGGCATCTCCCACGGCAACGACGACGCCGGTTTCACTGAGCCGGTGCCGTTGCCTTCGGCGGGATCAGGCCACGTGATGTGATACGGCGCACCGCTGCTGAGCCGCACGGCACAGAAACTCGCGCCGACGTTTGCTTCGGTTATCAACGCCCAACGTCCCGCCGCCGTTTTCATCAGCACCGGGAACGACCACCCAAGCCCGTTCGGTGAAACAATGCCCGGCGCGACGCCGTTCCCGTAGTATGTCTCGTAGGCCGGCGAGTAGGTGGTCGCCTTGTCGCTGGGCGCCATCCAGAGCTTCGCGCCGTCGGGGAACGCGAAGCCAGTCGCCTCCGACTCCATCGCCGCGTTGCCGTTGCCGGGCACGCGGTAGCGAAACGCCACGCCGTCGTCATACGCGCGCAAGTCGAGTTCGAGGGGTTGGCCGGCGGGGTTGCGGAAGACGAGCGTCTGGTGCTGCGCCCGGTTGTGGCACTCGCGACGTTTGCCGTGCAACATTTCGTACCGTTCCTCGATGAGCCGCGCCGGCTGCGCCGACTCGAACTTCAAGCCGGCGAGAAGATTCCGGTTGGCCAACCGGAGGCCGAGCGGCGAGTCGCCGAGGACGACTGACCGGTCGTGCTCGACCCGGTAACTGAGTTGGCCGTCGAGCCGCACGGAGAGTTTCACACGGCCATTGGGCGAGGTGACTGACCAGTCCTGCGCGGCGGCGGAGACCACCAGCGCGACAACGGCTGCGACGAGGATTGCCTTCATTTGGTTCCTTCCATGCGGGTTTTATGCCGCGTCCGATGCCGGAGCGCAAGAAAACGAATGTTGCCATTTTGTTCCGGATTCGTTACATAAGCACAGCAAGGAGAAGTGTTATGATGCTGAGAGCGTTGATTCCGCAGGAGTTTGATTTCTTTGTCTGTTTCGAGAAGGCGGTCGCCGAGGCGGTGAAAGCCGCGAAGCTGCTGTTGAAGATGACCGAGCACTACGCCGACGCCGACCCAATCGCTCGAGAGATCGAGTCGGTGGAACATGCGTGCGACGACGTCACGCACGAGGCGCTTGACCGTCTGAACAAGGTGTTCATCACGCCGCTGGATCGCGAGGACATCCACGCGATTCTCATCCGGCTGGACGACGTGGTGGACCTGATTCACGCATCCTCCAGCCGCATGGCGTTCCTTGCCATTGAGAAACCGACTTCGCATTCCATCAACATGGCCAAGCAGATCGTGCGCGGCTGTGAGAAGATGGCCGAAGCGGTCCACGGGCTGCGCTCGACCAAGAACTACGAACAGGTCACGAAAGATTGCATCACGATTCACGAGGTCGAGAACGCCGGCGACGACATTCTGCATGTTGCGCTGGCGGATCTGTTCGGCACGGTCAAAGACCCGATCCTGATCATCAAGTGGAAAGACATTTATGAAAGCATGGAGGCGGTGACCGACCGCTTGGAAGCCGTCGCCAACGCCCTGCACGGCGTGATCGTCAAGATGAGCTGACATGGACGTTTTCCTCCGCGACATCGCCGAGCTGACCCGACATCCGTACATCCTGTTGATCGTAGCCACAGCGCTGGTGTTTGATTTCATCAATGGCTTCCACGATGCCGCCAACTCCATCGCCACAGTCGTCGGTACGCGCGTGCTGCGCCCGTTTCAAGCTGTCTGCTGGGCGGCGTGGTGGAACTTCGCCGCCGCGTGGTTCTTTGGCGTCCATGTCGCCAATGCCGTCGCGAAATGGGTTCACGTCGAGTACGTCACCATTGATGTCATTCTTGCCGGATTGATCGGGGCCATTGTTTGGAACCTCATCACTTGGTACGGCGGTCTGCCGTCGAGTTCCTCGCACGCGCTGCTGGGCGGGTTCGGGGGCGCGGCCATCGCCTACGCCGGCAAGGCGCAGGGTGTTTTGCACACGGCGAAAGTCGTGGCAACGGTCGAGTGGATTGTACTGGCGCCGATGTTCGGCATGGTGTTGGGATTATTGTTCACGGCGATTGTGATGTGGGCGTTCCGCAAAACATCCGCAATGAAGGTGGACCGCTGGTTCCGCGTCGCCCAACTCGGCTCTGCCGCCTCCTACTCTCTTGGCCACGGCACCAACGATGCGCAAAAAACGATGGGCATCATCGCAGCGCTGCTGTACGCGACCATCTGGAGCAAAGACCAGGCAGCGTTTACCGCCGGCAAGGTTGAGTTCCCGTTCTGGATCGTGCTGGCTTGCCATGCCGCCATCGGGCTGGGCACCATGTCGGGCGGCTGGCGCATCGTGAAAACAATGGGCATGCGCATCACCAAGCTCCGTCCGTACGATGGCGCGTGTGCGGAAGTCGCCGCAGCCACCTCGCTGTTCACCTCGGCGTCGCTGGGAGTTCCCGTCAGCACGACGCACACCATTACCGGCGCCATCGTGGGGGTCGGCTCCGTGCATCGGCTCTCGGCGGTGCGCTGGGGTGTGGCCCGGCAAGTAGTCTGGGCATGGATCCTGACAATTCCTTGCTCTGCGCTCGTGGCGGCGGTCGCCTACTGCATCATCAAGTTTTTCCACTGAGCACCGGCAGCGTAAAACAAAACCGGCTGCCTTCGCCCACACGGCTCTCCGCCCATACCCGGCCGCCGTGCGCCTGAACGATGTGCTTGACGATGGACAATCCCAATCCCGTCCCGCCGAGTTCGCGGCTCCGCGCCTTGTCCACGCGATAGAACCGCTCGAAGATGCGCGGCAAATGTTCCGGCGCGATGCCGGGACCGTTGTCGGTGACGCAGCACTCGATCTCCGCGCCGCTCTGTCGCGCGCTGATGACGACGCGACCGCCGGCGGGCGTGTATTTGAGGGCGTTGTCGAGCAGGTTGACAAACACCTGCCGGAGCCGCTCGCGGTCGGCGCGCGCCGGAGGCAACGCGTCGGGCATCTTGATGGCAACAGCCATGTTCTTCTCTCGCGCCTGCGACGCAAGTTCTTCGGCGACGGCCCCGGCAAGGTCGCGCAACACCACCGGCGCGAAATCCAATTGCGCCCGCTGCGATTCCAGCGCCGAGATGCTCAGCAGGTCCTCGACGAGCAGTTCGAGCCGCCGCGAGTGCCGCTGGATCGTCTGGAGGAACTGGCGCGCCGTCGCGGCATCGGGCGGCGAGTCGTCCAGCAACGTCTCGACGTAGCCCTTGATGATCGAGAGCGGCGTGCGCAGTTCGTGGCTGACGTTGGCGACAAATTCCTTGCGGACGTTCTCCAATTGCTTTAGCCGCGTGATGTCGTGGAAGACGACCACGGTTCCGGTTTTGTTCCGGAGCGCCGCGGCATTGACGGCAAAAACGCGTTCGGCAGGCATGGGGAACGTAAGTTCACGCGCGCTGGGCGCGGCGATGAGTTGTTCCAGTTCGAGGTTGCGCAACGCCTCCAGTGGCGTCTTGCCGATGGCGTCGTCGGTGAGTTGGAGCTGTTCGCGCAACGCGCTGTTCATCAGCCGGATTTTGCCGGCAGCATCGGTCACGAGTACGCCCTCGGTCATGCCGGCGAGGATGGCGGCCAGCCCGGCTTTTTCCTCGTTGAGTTCGTGGAGGCGAGATTCGAGTTGTGAAGACATGTCGTTGAGCGCCGCGGCCAGTTCGCCGAGTTCGCCGCCGACCCGGTAGGGAGCGCGCGCCTTGAAGTCGCCACGCGCCACGCGGCCGGCCATTTCGCGCATGGCGTCTATCGGGCTGCTGTAACGGCGTGACAGCCAGAACAGCAGCGGGACCGCGATCAAGCCGACAATCAAGCTGGCCATGGCGACAATCTTGCGAACGTGCCCGGTGGTCTCGGCGATGGAGTGCAGCGGAATCGCGACGCGCACGACGCCCTGCGGCGCGTACGCCCCGGGTGGCAAAGCTGGCAGCGCGATGTACAACAGGTCAGTGTTCAGCGTGTCGCTGTGGCGACGAGCGATGCCAAGGCCGTGGTTGAGAGCGTCCTGAACTTCAAAACGGACGAGGTGATTTTCGATGTGGGCGAGTTCGTACGACGGTTTGTCGGACTCGCCGACGACCGTGCCGTCAAGGGTGATGAGCGTGATGCGCAGACCGGTCTGCCGGCTGAGCGCATGAGCGAGGTTGTTGACTTCGTTGGTGTTGAGCGGCGAGGCGGTGAGCATCGGCGCAGTCAAATGATGGACCAACCGGCCGTTGCGTTCCAAATCCTGTTGGATCCGCTGCATCAGGTATGGCGGCAGGGAAACGTCGAGCAACAGCGTCACCAGAAGCAACAACGCCGCCGGCAACCCGGCCAGACCGAGGAACCACTTCCATTGAAGCGACAGCTTGTGCACGCGCCCACGTTATCGAATCGGCGGGGTGAATTCAACGGAAACCACCAGACGGCGGAGGGTGCGGAAGTAAATGTCACCAAACCGTAACAAAAGGAAGCTGGGACATGTTGTATTCTGGAAACGATTTGGTTACAAACCAAAGCAGGAGGCGAGAGCATGAAATCGTATTGGAAGATTGTGACAGGTGTGGTGTTGTGCGCGCTGGCAGCGGCGGGCACGGGCTGCGGTCGGAAACGCGCGACGATCACGTGCGCCGGCTCGACGGCGTTTCAGCCGTTTGCGGAGAAGCTGGCGGAGGAATTGATGGCCAAGCGCAACGATATCGCCATCACCGTCCAAGGCGGCGGCTCGGCGGTCGGCGTCCAGTCGGCGCTTTCGGGCGCGGCCCAGATCGGCATGGCCGACCTCGTCAACCTGCCGCCGGAGGCGAAGGCGTTGACCAGCGTGGTGGTGGCGCGCGACGGCATCGCGATGGTCGTGCATCCGTCGAACCCGGTCGGCAACCTGACCACCGAACAGGTGCGCGGCATTTTCAACGGCGCGATCCGCAACTGGAAGGACATCGGCGGCAAGGACGCGCCGATCACGGTCGTCTCGCGCGAGGCCGGGTCGGGCACGCGAACATCGTTTGAGCAGATTGTCACCGGCATTCACCTGACAAAGGACGCCGTCGTGCAGGACTCCAACGGCACGATCCGCGAGACGGTCGCCAACGACGCCAACGCGGTCGGTTATCTCACGCACGGCGTCATCAACGAGAAGGTCAAGGCGGTGACGGTGGACGGCAAGGATTGCACGATGGAAGCGATCATGGCCGGCGCGTACAAACTGGTGCGGCCGGTCTTTTTCCTGACCAAGGGCGCGCCGGACGGGGTGGCGAAGGATTTCATTGTTCACGTCCTGTCCGCCGAAGGCCAAGCCATCATCAAGAAAAACGGACTAATCCCGGCGAAGTGAAGTTCAACCGCGAGAAAGGCGTCGAGCGGCTGCTGTTGCTGGTGGCGTTGTCGGCCATTGCCAGCCTCGCGCTGATCGCGGTTTTCATCCTCAAGGAAGGCATCCCGTTCATGCTCAAGGTCGGGCCGGGCAACTTCCTGCTCTCGTCGGACTGGCAGCCGGATGCCGGCAAGTTTGGCATTTACCCGATGATTGTCGCGTCGCTCTGGGTCACGCTCGGGGCGATGCTCATCGGCGCTCCGTTGGGGGTGGCCGGCGCGATTTTCCTCAATGAATTCGTGCCGCGTTCGGTCATGCGCATCATCAAGCCGACCATCGAACTGCTGGCCGGGATTCCGTCGGTGGTGTTTGGGTTCATTGGCGTGGTGGTGTTGGCGCCGCTGATCCGGTCGCACCTCGGCGGGCCGGGCTTGTCGGTGCTGGCCGGGTCGGTTGTGCTGGGAATCATGGTGTTGCCGACGGTGATCAGCATCTCGACCGACGCGATCAGCGCCGTGCCGAACACCTACCGCGAAGGCGCGCTGGCGCTCGGCGCGACGCGTTGGCAGGCGGTCCACATGGTCGTGTTGAAAGCGGCGCGGTCCGGCATCGTGGCGAGCATCATCCTCGCGATGGGACGCGCAGTCGGCGAGACGATGGCGGTGATCATGGTGGCCGGCAACGCGGTGAAAGTGCCGCACTCGGCGCTGGATTCGGTGCGGACGTTGACGGCGAACATCGCGCTGGAGATGGGCTACGCGACGGGTATGCACCGTCAGGCGTTGTTCGCCACGGGCGTCGTGCTGCTCGTGGTGATCATGATTCTGAACTCGATTGCGACGGCGGCTGTTCGCCGGCCCATCGGCGGGAAAGGGAACACCAAGAAGTGAGAATCCCGCCGAAATATACGCAGATGTTCGCGGTGACGTTGTTGGCCGGCGCGACGTTGGTGACGTTGGCTGTCCTGCTGTTCATCATCGTCTTCGTGCTCCAGAAGGGGCTGCCGGTGATGAGCGTCAAGTTCCTGTTCACCAACCCGCAAGAAATGGGCCGGGCGGGCGGCATTTTCCCGACGCTGGTCGGCTCGGTGTTGCTGCCGTTGCTGGCGATTCTGATCGCGATGCCGCTCGGCATCGGCACGGCGGTTTATCTGACGGAGTACACGCGGGAAACGTGGGTGACAAAGGTGATCCGCTTCGGCACGGATTGCCTGGCTGGGATTCCCTCAATCATTTTTGGGTTGTTCGGGTTTATTTTCTTCGTGGTGATGTTGGGGATGGGATGGTCGTTGATGTCGGGAGGGCTGACGCTGGCCATCATGATTTTGCCGACAATCATCCGCACCTCGGAGGAAGCGATTCGGGCCGTGCCTCATTCGTTCCGGGAAGTGAGCTTCTCGCTCGGCGCAACCCGGTGGGAGACGGTCATGAAGGTCGTGCTGCCCAACGCGCTGCCGGGGATCGTGACCGGGTTGATGCTGGGCATCGGGCGCTGCATCAGCGAGACGGCGGCGGTGATCTTCACCGCAGGCTCGTCGTTGCGGTTGCCGCAGTCGGGGTTTGATTCGGTGCGAACGATGGCGGTGCACTTCTACATTCTCGCCCGCGAAGGGCTTTCCAACGAGAACGCCTACGGCACGGCGGCAGTGCTGATTATCGCGGTGTTGTTGACCAATCTGGTCGCGTATTGGCTGATGCACCGGTTCATCGCGCGGAGGACGAAGTGAGCGACGCGAAGATCACCGTCCGCAAGCTGAGCGTGTTCTTCGGCCAAGTCCAGTCGTTGCGCTGGGTGACGATGGATGTGCCGCGCAACCGCATACTCGGCATCATCGGCCCATCGGGGTCGGGCAAGACGACGTTTCTGCGGACGTTGAACCGGCTGAACGATCTCTTTCCAAACACGCACATCGAGGGCGAGGTGTTGCTCGACGGGCAGGACATTCATCATCCGGGCTTCGACGTGGTCGCGCTGCGAAAACGGATCGGGATGGTGTTTGCGTTGCCGGTGCCCTTGCCGATGAGCATCTTCGACAACATCGTGTATGGCCCGCGCTTGTCGGGCGTCAAAGGCCGCGACCGGCTCAATGAACTGGTCGAGCGCAGCCTGAAAGCGGCGTTCCTGTGGGACGAGGTGAAGGACCGGCTACAGACGTCGGGACTCCGTTTGTCGGGCGGCCAGCAGCAACGGCTCTGTCTCGCGCGCACGCTGGCGATGGAGCCGGAAGTGATTTTGCTCGACGAGCCGTGTTCGGGACTCGATCCGATTTCGACGGCGAAGATCGAGGAGGCATTGACGGTGCTCAAGGCGAAATACACGATCGTGCTCGTCACCAACAACACGAAGCAGGCGGCGCGCGTGGCGGATGACACGGCGTTTTTCCTGATGGGCGAGATGATCGAATACGGCCCGACGCCCCAGATTTTCACCGTGCCGCATGACAAACGAACAAACGACTACGTGACGGGGAGGTTCGGTTGAGCGAGAACGTCATCACGGTGTCAAAGCTCGATCTCTGGTACGGCGCGTTCCAGGCGTTGATCGGCGTGAACATGGCCGTCGAGAAACAGAAGATCACTGCGCTCATCGGCCCGTCGGGCTGTGGCAAGAGCACGTTGCTGCGCGTCCTGAACAGGATGAACGACCTCATTCCCGGCGTGAAGATCACCGGCGAGGTGCTGCTCGAAGGCAGAAACATCTACGCCCCCGGCGTGGACGTGTGCGCGTTGCGGGCGAACGTCGGCATGGTGTTCCAGCGGCCAAACCCGTTTCCGTTAAGCGTGTGGGACAACGTCGCCTTCGGCTTGAAGGTGGCCGGCCAGCGCGGCGGGCAACGGGTCGAGGAGATTGTCGAGCGCAGCCTGCGCGGGGCGTGGCTCTGGGACAACGTGAAGGACAAGCTCGACCATTCTGCGCTGGAGTTGCCGCTGGACCAGCAACAGCGGCTCTGCGTGGCGCGGCTGCTCGCCATTGAACCGGAAGTGATCCTGATGGACGAGCCGTGCAGCGCGCTCGACCCGATTGCGACGGCGAAGATCGAGGAACTGATGCTGGAATTGGTGCAGAAATACACGATAGTGATCGTGACGCATAACATGCAACAAGCAGCGCGCATATCGCATTACTCCGGCTACATGCTGCTCGGTGAGATGATCGAGTTCAGCGAAACCAACCGCATCTTCACCAACCCGAAGGACAAACGCACCGACGATTACATCAGCGGCCGTTACGGCTGAGAAGGAGTCATCTTATGGAACGTCATTTCGACGAACAACTCAACGAACTGAAACACCTGCTCATCAAGATGTGCGCACTGGCCGAGACGATGATCGGCGACGCCGTCAAGGCGCTCGTGCAGCGCGATGCCACGGCGCTGCCGTTTATCCGGCAGCATGAAGCCGAGGTCAACCGGCTCCAAGTCGAGATTGACGAGGCTTGCTTCACGATGATCGCCCTCCGCCAACCCACGGCGTCGGATCTGCGGTTCATCCTCGGCGCGGCCAAGACCAACACCGACCTCGAACGCCTCGCTGACCAAGCCGTGAACATCGCGAACAAAGCCGAGCGGCTGATGAAACACGATCCCATCAAACCGTTCGTCATCATCCCCCAGATGACCGAACTGGCCCGCGGCATGGTGCGCGACAGCCTTCACGCCTACGTCAACCGACAGCCGGACCAAGCTCGCGAGGTCATTCAGCGCGACCGTCAATTGAACGCGTTGAAGAGCGAAATCGGCGATGAGATGTTGGGGTTCATGCAGAAGGATCCGTCGTTGGTGCCGTACTCGCTCGACATCGTGCTGGTCTCCCACAACCTGGAGCGGATCGGCGACCACGCGAAGAACATCGCCGAGAACGCCATCTTCGTCATCGAGGGCAAGGACATCCGCCACGGCACCGAATTCCGGACAGACCTGCCCTCCGCCTGACGCGCCTGCTCCTCAAGCAGTTTCGCTGAACGACGGCAACGCCCCAATATGGATATCTTCTGAAACTATCGTCTCACTGAATATCCAAATTTGGATTATCGCTCAAGAGGGGACGAGAGAGATCAGACGCTGGCGCATTTGTTGGCGAAACTCCTCGTGCTGGCGCTGGACAGTTTCGCCCTGATAACCCTTGGGAAGCAGTTCGCCCGGCAGGAGCGGATCCAGTGAAAAGGCATGGTCATACGCCTGCCATTCCTCGCGCGCCAACCCAGCCAGCCGCGCCAAGTTCCCGGATGTCTTTACCAGACGGAGCGCTGCGGCGCGTCCTTCCTGATAGGCGCGTTGCCGTCGCGTGATCTCGACGAAATCCCAAGCTGACGCGGCCACTTCCGCGTCGGTACAGAGGAACAGCCGTCGCGACTCAAACCCGCAGAAGCATTCCGGAATGCCTTCGGCTTCGATGATTTCCTCCAAGATCGCCTGCACATCATGCGGCCAGACCCAGACACTGCGTTGGAGCAAGCCCAGCAGACGCGCCCGCAACGCCCGCCAGAGCCGTTGACGGTCCTTGCGTCGGACCTCTGGCAGATCGAACGTCACCACCCGCCAATGTTTGTCCCACGGTCGCGCCCACTCGGCGCGCGGCGCGCGGAGAGGGCCGCGCGGTTCATCGCGCGCGATGATCTGGAAAGTGGCCTTCATGCCGCGCCCTTCGCGTTTGATCCAGCCGTCGCGTTCCAAGCGTTGCACCAACCAATCCGCCCGCAACGGCCCGGCGCATCCGGTGTAGCCCTCCAGCAGCTTCAACAACACCGCCCGGCTCAGGCAGCCGCCAGCTTCGCCCAGTTCTTCCATGATTCGCAGCCAATCCACCACTCGCATGGTTCAACTCCTTTTGGGTTTTTCATCTACCAAACACCTTGTGTCCTCGCAAGCACGAATTCGGATATCTTGTGAGACGGTCGTCTTACTAGATATCCGGATGTCGAGGGGCGGACTCTGAGGGAGTGCTGGGGAGGGCGTCAGTTGCAATGACCATCACGCGAAGTCTGGTCTCGTCATGGAGGCGATGGGCGGCGGCGTTGAGTTGGTCGGGCGCGACAGCGGGAGGAACGAGCGGAACTGGCGTGACGATTTCACGGCTCGGTAAACCGATAGCCGACACCGCGAACGGTTTCGATGGCATCCGCAGCCTTGCCCAGCTTTTCGCGGAGCCGGCGGACGTGCGTGTCAACGGTGCGGGTGTCCACGTCGCCTTCGTAGCCCCAGACATCGGCCAGCAAACTGTCGCGGGTCTGGACGCGGCCGCGGCGTTCGAGCAACGTGGCGAGCAGTTTGAACTCGGTGGCGGTCAATTCGAGATGTTTGTCTTTGAGGCTGACGGCGTGTTTGGCGAGGTCCACAACGAGATCGCCGTGTTTGAGCACCTCGGAAGTGCGGCCCTTGACGCGGCCGAGGATGGATTTGATCCGCAGGACAAGCTCGCGCGGGCTGAACGGTTTGGTGACGTAGTCATCAGCGCCGAGTTCGAGTCCGAGGATACGATCCACTTCGGCGGCTTTGGCGGTGAGCATCAGAATCGGAAGGTGGGCGGTCCTCGGATCGGCGCGGAGACGTTTGCAAACTTCGGTGCCTTCGAGTTGCGGCAACATCAGGTCGAGCACGACCAGCGCGGGCAACAGGTCGCGCGCCTTCGCAAGTCCCGTGGCACCGTCGCGCGCCGTGACGGTGTGGTAGCCGGCTTTCTTGAGGTGGTACGCGACGAGGTCGAGCACGTCCTGTTCGTCTTCGACGATGAGAATGGTGTCGGGCATGGCGGTGATTCTATCCGGTTTGGTGGCGAATGTCGCGCCCTTCGTAGAGGTACACGACTTCCTCGGCGATGTTGGTGGCGTGGTCGGCCACGCGTTCCAGATGGCGGGCGACGTTGATCAAGCCCAGCGCCCGCGTGATCGTGCGCGGATCCTCGATCATGAAACTGGTCAACTCGCGCTGGACCTGCCGGTTCAACGAGTCAACGCGCTCGTCGCGCTGAATGACAGCGCGCGCGGCGTCGGGTTTCGCATACACAAACGCATCGAGCGCGTCGTGGATCATGCCGCGCGCGAGGTCGGCCATTTGCGGGATGTCCAGCAACGGTTTGAGCAACGGTTCCCCACTCAGTTCCTCGGCCCGGTGAGCGATGTTGACGGCTTGGTCGCCGATGCGTTCCAGTTCGGAGGCGATCTTCATCGTCACGATGATGAACCGCAGGTCACGCGCTTTCGGTTGGCGGAGCGCGATGAGTTGGATGCTGCGCTCGTCTATTTCCATCTGGAGATGATCGAGTTGGCTGTCGTCGGCGTCCACCTTGTGGGCGAGCGCGGGGTCGCGGGCGACGAGCGCCTTCAGCGCGCCGGCGACGTTCTGCTCGGCCTGCGCGGACATGCGGAGCAGTTCGTCCTTCAGTTGCGTCAATTCCTGGTCGAAGTGCAGTTCCATTTTATCCGAACCTTCCGGTCACGTAGTCTTCCGTCTGTTGGTTGGCGGGGTTGGTGAAGACCTTTGTCGTCGCGTCGAACTCCACCAGCCTGCCGAGGTAGAAGAACGCCGTGTAATCGCTGACGCGGGCCGCCTGTTGCATATTATGCGTCACGATAACGATAGTGTAGTCCTTTTTCAAATCCTGAATCAGCTCCTCGATTTTCGCCGTCGCCACCGGGTCGAGCGCGCTGCACGGTTCGTCCATGAGCAACACCTCCGGCTCGACGGCGATGGCTCGCGCGATGCAAAGGCGTTGCTGCTGGCCGCCGGAAAGCGCCATCGCGGAGTCGTCGAGCCGGTCTTTCACTTCGTCCCAGAGCGCTGCCTTGCGAAGGCTCGCCTCGATGCGATCACTCAAATCGGCTTTTCCCACGCGCTGGATGCGCAGGCCGTAGGCGACGTTGTCGAAAATGGATTTCGGGAACGGGTTCGATTTCTGAAACACCATCCCGACCCGTTTCCGCAGCTCAATCACATCCACCTCCGGCGCGTACACGTCCTGCCCATGTAGCGCGATCAAGCCGCTCACGCGAGTCCGCTCGATGAGGTCGTTCATCCGGTTCAGGCAACGGAGCAGCGTGCTCTTGCCGCAACCGCTCGGTCCGATCAACGCGGTACTCTGGTTCCGGCGAATCGTCACGTCCACGTCGAACAGCGCCTGTTTCGGGCCGTACCAGAAGTTGAGCGAAGAAACTCGGAAGATTGGAAGACTGGAAGACTGTGGGGAATCCATCCTTCCATCCTTCCATCCTTCCTGTCTTTCATTCCCCCTATCCATGCGCCGCCCTCAGTTTCGCGCGGATGCCGGCGCGCACCAGCACCGCCGCCAAGTTCAACAGGAACGTCAGCAGCAACAACACCAGCACTGTCCCGTATAGAATCGGCTTCGTCCGCTCCACGTCCGGCGATTGCGTGCTGAGCACGAACACATGGTAGCCGAGGTGCATGAACTGATCCGTCGGCCCCTTCGGCAGGTGCGCGAGATAATACGCCGCGCCCGTGAACATGATCGGGGCCACCTCGCCGGCGCCGCGTCCGACGGCGAGGATCGTGCCAGTCAAGATGCCCGGCAACGCTTGCGGCAGAACGACTTTCCGGATCGTCTCCAGCTTCGTCGCGCCGAGCGCCAGACTTCCTTCGCGGAAGCCGTTCGGCACCGCGCGCAATGCCTCCTCCGTCGCCACGATCACCACCGGCAACGTCAACACCGCCATCGTCGCCGCCGCCCAGATCAACGCCGGCCGCGGACACCCGACGGCGCGCCCGACAAATTGCACAAAGAACCCAAGCCCGAACAACCCAAACACAATACTCGGCACGCCGGCGAGGTTGTTGATCGCGCCGCGAATGACGCGCGTGACGAACGTCTCCCGCCGGGCATACTCGGTCAGATAGATCGCCGTGATGACGCCGACCGGCACGACGCCGATGGTCATCAGAAATACAAGCGTGACCGTGCCGAAGATCATCGGAAAGATGCCGGCTTTTTGCGCGTCGAACATTCCCTCGCTGGTGCCACCGAACACGAACCGCAACGACATCTGCGCCGCGCCGTTCCAGATGATGTTGCCGAGGATGACGGCGATGATGGCGACGATGAGCAACGTCGCGGTCGCAGTCGCCCCGGTGAACAGGACCGACCGCCAATCCAGTTGTCTGCGTCTCAGGCTCATTTCTGTCACAATCTCCGTGCCGATTGTGACAATCCGGTGACGCCCGTGTTACGTCACGGCAAAGCCTGATTCGTTGCCGTTTATTCCTTGCCGTCCCAGCAATAGGTGCAGAGCCGTTCCTTGGGCAGGCCGATGGCTGCCACCAAGTCGTCCAACTGCTGGTACTGGAGCGTAGTCAGGCCCAAGCGCTGGCGGATCCGTTCCACCATCGCGCGGTACTTGGCGCCGTTGGGGTCAGCGTACTCTGCCGGGCACGGTGTGTCGTTGCCCTCCAGTTCCTTGATCGCACGACGCCCGGCGAGGTCCAAGTCGGAGCGCGAACGGGAGAAGTTGAGGAACTTGCAGCCGTAAACCAGCGGCGGACAGGCGGGACGCATGTGAACTTCCTTCGCGCCGTAGTCATACAGGCGTTGCACGGTGTCCTTCAACTGTGTGCCGCGCACAATGGAATCCTCGCAGAACAACAGGCGCTGTCCCTGGATCAGTTCCTTGATGGGAATCAGCTTCATCCGGGCGACGAGATCGCGAGTCGGCTGGTCCTGCGGCATGAAACTGCGCGGCCACGTCGGCGTGTATTTCACAAACGGCCGGCGGAACGGCAATCTCCGGGCGATGGCGTAGCCGATGGCGTGCGACGTGCCCGAATCCGGCACGCCGGCCACCGCGTCCACCTCGACCTTGTCGCGGGCGGCCAGCGCCGCGCCGCAACGGTGCCGCGTGTCCTCCACATTGATCCCCTCGTAGCTCGACGCTGGGTAACCGTAATACACCCAGAGGAACGAACAAATCTGGCAACGATTTCCCGGCAGCGACACCGGCTCGATCCCGTCAGGCGTCAAACGGACAACCTCGCCGGGGCCGAGGTCGCGCACCGGCTCGTAATTGAGATTCGGGAACGCGCACGTCTCCATCGTCACCGCGAACGCGTCTTTCTTTTGTCCCAATATGACCGGTGTCCGCCCCAGCCGGTCGCGGGCGGCAAACACGCCCTTCTCGGTCAACAACAGGATGGAACAGGAACCGATGATGGCTTCTTGGGCGATGGCGATTCCCTCGGCGAACGTCGCGCCCTGGTTGATGAGGATTGCGACCAACTCGGTCGAGTTCAACTCGCCGCCGCTCATCTCGGAGAAATGCGCCGTGCGCAGCCCGAACACTTTCTTGATCAGTTCCACCGCGTTGCCAATCCGCCCAACTGTCGCAATCGAATAGGTGCCAAGGTGTGAGCCGATGATCAACGGCTGGTCTTCGGTGTCGCTGATGACGCCAATGCCCATCGTGCCCTTCATCTTGAGAATGTCGTGTTCGAACTTGGACCGGAACTGCGCGTTGGTGATGTCGTGGATGAAACGCGTCAGTTGTCCGTCATGCCGCACAGCCAGACCGCCGCGACGGGTTCCCAAATGGGAATGGTAATCCGTTCCATAAAACAAATCCGACACGCAATCGCTCTTGGATACAACGCCAAAAAAACCGCCCATGGTCACCTCTTTACAAACAGGGTTTCATGCACAATGTTCGAGCCGCTCACCGGCTCCTCGCCACGGGATGCAGGTTACCTGTCGTCCGTTGCCAAAGCAAGCCCAGAAACAAAAACTCGCGAAGGTTTGCTTGGCGAACCTTGCAGTTTGTGTTACAGACGACAACATGCGGTTGGTCAGCCTGCTTGGAATATTCGTGTTAATGGGCATCGCGTGGTTGTTGTCCACCAATAAACGCATGTTCCCGTGGCGTGTCGTCCTCTTCGGCGTCGGATTGCAGTTTGCGTTCGCGTTGTTCATCCTCAAAACGCCGGCGGGGCTGGCGGTCTTCGACGGCGCGCGGCTGGCCATCGTGAAGCTGCTCAGTTTCACCGATGCCGGCGCCAGTTTCCTGTTCGGCAACCTCTACCGGGGATCGTATCCCGTGGACGGCCAGGGGCCATACCAGATTTGGGACCCGGCCGCCGCGAAACACGTGGATATCGGTATTGTGTTTGCGCTGCACGTGCTGTTGACGATTGTGTTCTTCGCGTCGCTGATGTCGGTGTTGTATCACCTCGGCATCATGCAATGGATCGTGCGCGCCTTTGCATTCGTGATGCGGCGCACGATGGGCACCAGCGGCGCGGAAACGTTGTCGACGTCCGCCAACATCTTCGTCGGCCAGACCGAGGCGCCGCTGGTTGTCCGCCCGTACGTGTCGAAGATGACGAATTCGGAGTTGATGGCCGTGATGTGCGGCGGGTTCGCCACCTGCGCCGGCGGCGTGCTGGCCGCGTACACGCGTTTTGGCATTGACCCCGGCCACCTGATGGCCGCCAGCGTGATGAGCGCGCCGGCCTCGCTGGTGATGGCCAAGATCGTCTTCCCTGAAACCGGCGCGCCGGAAACGCGCGGCGACCACAAGATCGCCTTCGAGAAGACGACTGTGAACGTGATTGATGCCGCTGCCACAGGCGCCGGTGATGGTTTGCGGTTGGCGTTGAACGTGGCGGCGATGCTGATGGCGTTCATCGCGTTGATCGCGATGGTCAACTGGATTCTTGGCAAGATTTATCCTGACCTATCGCTGAGCCGGATTTTCAGTTGGCTGTTCGCGCCGCTGGCCATCGTGATGGGCGTCGAGCCGAAGGACGCGCTGAAGATCGGCAGTGTGCTCGGCACGCAGGTTTCCCTCAACGAGTTCGTCGCGTACCTGAGACTCACGGAGCTGCGCAACGAAATCTCACAGCGCAGTTTCGTGCTGGCGACGTATGCCATGTGCGGTTTCGCCAACTTCTCTTCCATCGCCATCCAGATCGGCGGCATCGGCACCATCGCGCCCGAACGGCGCAAAGACCTCGCGCGGCTCGGCCTGCGGGCGATGATCGCGGGCGCTCTCGCCTGTTATCAGACGGCGACGATTGCCGGCGTGTTGATTTCGCCCGAGCAAATCGCCGCCAAGCACGCGAATCCGCCGGTGGCCATCCACCAACCCGCCCGCTGATTTCAGCGTCCTTCCAGCCGCCCTTTCAAGCGGTGAACAATCACGTCGCCGGCCAAGTTTGTCAGGAAAGTCACGGCGAACAACATCGTGCCGAGCAGGAACAGGATCCGGTAATGCGGCCCGCCAAACACAACCTCGGCCAACTCCGCGGCGATGGTGGCGGTGATAGTCCGGCACGAATCAAAGATGGAGGCGGAAACGATGGAAGCGTTGCCGCTGGCCATGAGGACGATCATCGTTTCGCCGATGGCGCGTCCGAAGCCGAGCACGCACGCCGCGAACACGCCGGGCAGGGCGGCGGGTAACACGACTTGCCACGCGACCTGCCACGGGGCGGCGCCGAGAGCGAGCGCGGCCTGAGAGTAGGATTTTGGGACGCTGGTGAGCGCGTCCTCGGAGATGGTGAAGATGACGGGGATGACGGCGAGACCGAGCGCGACGCCGCCGACCAGCGCATTCAGGCGCGACGAGTAATGGAAAATGTTTTGCAGAACGGTCGCCAGCACGATGAGGCCGAAGAAACCGAGGACGACCGACGGGATGCCGGAGAGCAGTTCAATGGTCGGCTTGACAATCTCGCGCACTTTCGGCGAGGCAAGTTGCGAAACGTAAATCGCGGACGCGACGCCCAGCGGGACGGCAAACAACAGTGCGACGAGCATGGCTTTGAGGCTGCCGATGAACAGCGGGACGAAGTTGTACTTCGGCACCTCGCCGACCGGCTGCCAGATGTATTCCGGCTTGTCGTAGCCGAACCAGCGATACGGCTGGAACATCATCCGCCAACTGGCCGCGTTGACGCGCGAGTCGGGGTTGGCGGTCTGCGCGAGTTCCTCCTTCTTCAACTCGACCAGCGTCTTCACCGTCTCGGCATCGTACGTTTTCAACTCTGCCTCGCTGACGCCGAGAAACGCCGCCAGATTGTCGGGCGATGTCCGTCCGCGAGCCGTGTTGAACCGTCCGAGGATGACGGGCAACGCTTCACGTCCGACAAACGCGAAGATGAGGAACACCATCAGGATCGAGCTGAGCGAGACGGCAAAGATACCCCGTTCCGCCAGCCATTCGCCCCACCGGCGACGACGACGCAGGATTGTCGCTCCATTGCTCATCTCAAGTTTTTCGGCAACGGAAAGTAGCCAACGTCCTTGACAACAGCTTGACCCGCATCGCTCAGGCACCAGCCGATGTAGGCGGCGACCGCGCCAGTGTCCTTCGCGGGCGCAACGTAGTTGAACAGGTGGCGCGAGATCGGGTAGGCGCCGTTGAGCACGTTGGCTTCTGTTGGTTCGATGGCTTCGCCACCATCGGCCTTGCTGACTTTGACGGCCTTGACGCCTTCACCGTACGCGATGCCGCCGTAGCCGATGCCGCCCTTGTCCTTGGCGACGCCCTGGATGACGGCGGCGGTGCCGGGCATGGTTTTGGTGGTGGCGGCGAAATCCTTCTTGTTGAGGACGTGCTCCTTGAAGAACTCGTAGGTGCCGGAACTGTTCTCGCGGCCGTAGAGCGAGATCGGCATGTCCGGGCCGCCCACTTGTTTCCAGTTGGTGATCTTGCCGGTGAAAATGCCTTCCAACTGCGGCAAGCTCAGCGACTGGACGGGGTTGTCATTCTGGATGTACACCGAGAGGCCGTCCAGGCACATCTTGTACTCGCGGGGACGCGCCCGGAACTTCTTCACGAAGTCGGCGGTCTCGGCCGGCTTCATCGGACGCGAGGCATTGCAGATGTCGGTCGCGCCGTTCAGCAACGCAGCGATGCCGGTGCCGGAGCCGCCGCCGGTGACTTGGACAGTCGTGCCGGGATGCGACTTCATGTAGGTCTCCGCCCATTTCTGGCCGAGGATGACCAGTGTGTCGGAGCCTTTGACGGTGATGTTCTGCGCGTTCGCCGTGATGGTTGCTGCGGCGAGGATGGTAGTGATTAGTGTTTTCATCTTATCTCCTTTAGAATTTGAACGACGAGTCCACGATGATACGGAGCATTTCCTCTCCGTGGTATGCGCCGATGCCGCCCACGGTGTTGTGGCCGCTGTTGGGGCGATTGCTGATCTTCGAGGTCACAAACGCAGCCATGCCTAGTTGCCACCAGTCTTGGAAATTGTAGGCGCCCTTGATGCAGTGGCCTTTGCGGTCAATGCCGCCGGCCCCCCAATCGGAATCGGCCAGCGCGTCGAAGGTGGAATCAGCTTCCTGGTGTTTGTATTGATAAGCCACCTGCCATTCGCCTTTCTTCTTGGCTTGGCCGAATCCAAGTTGGATCGTCCAGCCGAGCGTCTGGTCGGGATCCACTGTCTGGCTGGAGCCAACCAGCGTCTCATAGGCGCCCTTGATATTCTTGTCCACTTCGCCGCAAAAGGTCAGGACGGCGGGCGTGCCGAGAAATTTCTTGTCCGTGATGAGGTAGGCAATTTCGCCGCGGCCATAAACGACGTTGAAATCGGCCAGAGGGGAGTTGGTGTAACTGCCGGAGCCGTTGGCGTTGCCTTTGTTCGGCGAATCGCTGAACGGCGTGTAACCGGTGTTGGCGATGTTGTGGGTCAACATGAACCCGCCAGCAGCGGTGACTTTGAGTTTCGGTTTCTTCGGCAATTCGCCGCCGAAGCCCATTTCGATGCCGCCCTGCATGTCGAACATGAGCGGGTCGCGGCTATTGTTGCTGCTGATTTCATCGAGCATAAACTGCCCGAACTGGCCGAAGAGACGGTACTGGCTGTTCGCGCCGAATGTGTATTGCAACACTTCCGCCACGCCTTCGGGTGTCACATCGAAGTCATAGATCATCGGTGAGTTCAACGACGGCTGCCAGATCGGGTTCTCCATCTTGCCGCCGATGACCTTGATCCACTTCCAACCCGGCGGCTGAAGCGTCACGGAAATGGTGTCAATCGTGATCGGCTTCTTTTTGAAGGTGTCCGTGAAACTCTGGTTGGTGCTGACCGGGTCGCCGTCGCCGCTGGCAAGGCGCAGATTCACCGTCGCCCATTCCTGATATTGAAACTCCATTCCCAGCCGCAGGCGATAACGGAACCGCAGGCGGTCGGAAGTCTTGGCGTAATCTTCGGAGCTGATGTTGTCGGCGCGCAGGCGGAGGTCGCCGGAGAACTTCACGCCGTCGAGCCAACTGCTGAACTTGCCCTTGTTGTACATCTCGACGGTCTGCGCCATTTGCACATCCAACTGCTCGCGCACCTCGTTGGCTTCCCGTTGGGTGATGACGCCCTTCTTGATCAACAGATCAAGCATGGCATCGTTGCCCCGCGCGCTGCTCAGCGCCAGCACTGCGGCCGCTACACTAACAATGATGGTTCGTTTCATGCGCGCCACGATGCCGAAGCGCTGTCACAACCAAAGAGCGGTTGTGTTACAAAACGGTGAACAGTTGCCAAGCCGCCCCGGATGCGTTACACCACCACCCATGAGCGAATGGATCAACGCTGCCAAAGCCGGCGAACTCAAACCCGGCGAAGCCAAGGTCGTCCACGCCGGCGACCGCGAGATCGCGCTGTTCAACGTGGACGGCCAGTTCCACGCCATTGACAACCTTTGCCCGCACCGCGGCGGGCCGCTCGGCGAAGGCGTCCTCGAAGGCCGCATCGTCATCTGCCCGTTGCACGGCTGGCGGTTCGACGTCACCACCGGTCAATCGCCGCTCATGAAAGTTGTTTCCGTGGACAAATTTGAAGTCGCCATCGTCGGCGACGACGTGAAAGTGAAGGTGAACTGACATGCCATTGAAATCCGCTTGGGAACTCGCCCTCGAACGCACGGGCGGCCAATCCACCACCAAACTCACTGATGCCCAGAAAGCGAAGCTGGCCGAGCTGGACAAACGCTACACCGCCAAGATCGCGCAGGAAGAGTTGACGCTGAAGCCGAAGATTGCCGAGGCTCGCGACGCCGGCGAAGACGAACAGGCGCAGAAACTCGAAGAACAACTCCAGACCGTCCTCAGCCGGCTCCGACGTAAACTCGAATCCGAAAAGGAAGCTGTCCGCAAGGGATCGTGAAATCTTCCGTCTGCGTCCTCGTCAGCGGCGGCCTCGACAGTTGCGTGATGCTGGCAGAACTGGCGAAGCGTTACGACGTTCATCCTCTGTTCATTCGGCAAGGTTTGCGTTGGGAAGACGCCGAACTCCGCCATCTCCGGCGTTTTCTCCGCGCGCTTTCACTGCCGCCGGTGACGGTGCTACACTTGCCGGTGCGTGATTTGTACGGCGCGCACTGGAGCGTGACCGGCCGGAACATTCCCGGAACAACATCCAGAGACGAAGCCGTCTATCTGCCAGGACGCAATTTGCTCTTGTTGGCGAAGGCCGCTGTCTTCTGCGCACAACGCGGCATCGGCACCATCGCCATCGGCACGCTCCGCGGTAATCCGTTCGCTGACGCGACGCCGCGGTTCTTTCGCAACTTCGCCCGCACGTCCGGCGTGCGCGTCATCGCGCCGTTCCACCGGCTCACGAAGGCCCAAGTCTTCCGACGCGGTCGCGGGCTGCCGTTGCACCTGACGTTCTCCTGCCTCAACCCGACCCGTGGCCGCCCGTGCGGCCGCTGCAACAAGTGCGCCGAACGCCGTCGCGCTTTCCTATGAACCTTCTCCTCGCCATCTGTCTCGCCGCCACCGCGTGGCAAACGGAACCGAAAACAATCGAGTTCCGCCACGACACCAACACGCCGGTGCGATTGCCCGATGTGACCGCCGCCGGACATGGCTATGTCGTTGTACCCGTGCGCGAGGGCTTGCTCGTGCCGGCAGACGCGAAGCGGACATTCACGCATCGCTTCGGCACTTACGACTACGAAGGCTGCCATATGCGGATGATCGGGCTTGTCGAGAATGGCATGGCTGCGCTCATCACGTGGGACGACCTGTACGCGAACGTCGAGCTTCGGAACAGCCCGGAGGCGCTCGCAACGACGTTGACGGCAAAATCCTTTCGCATCCAGTTCCTCGGCAAAGGCGATTACGTCACTATCGGCCAAGCCTACCGGAAAGTTGTTCGAAAAGTCCGCGCGAACCCCAAACTCGCCGGCGCTTCCAACGTGAAACTCTGGAGCACGCTCTCACGCCGGATGAACGAGGAGAGCACGAAAGAGGAGGCGGTAAACGTCAACTGGACATTCGATGAAGCGGCGCAAGTCGCCGAACACCTGAAGAACGACATCAAAATTGACAAGGTGCTGTTCACGCTCGGCGGCTGGATCAAACGAGGCTACGACAACCAGCATCCCGACGTCCTTCCCACCGCGCCCGAGTGCGGCGGCGATGCGGCGCTGGCCGATTGCTCCCGCCGCGTTCAGAAACTCGGCTACACATTCTGCCTGCACGATAATTACCAAGACATGTACCGCGACGCGCCATCGTGGGACGAGAGCTTCCTCCAGAAACACCGCAATGGCACCGCCGTCAAAGGCGGCAAGTGGGCTGGCGGACGTGCCTACATGACGTGCGCGCAGAAAGCGTTCGAGCTGGCCAAACGCCCACAGAACCTACGGGCAGTGAAGAAGCTGACCGACGCCGATGCCTACTTCATTGACACGACCTACGCCGCCGGATTGCAGGAGTGTTTCGACCCGAAACATCCACTCGACCGCGCCGGCGATATGAAATGGAAACAGAAGCTCTCGGGTTATGCCCGCGACGTGTTCGGCATCTTCGGAAGCGAGTGCGGACGCGAGTGGGCGATCTCACACGCCGATTTCTTCGAGGGCTTCACCGGCGTCAGCGGCACATACTACCACGATAAGGGACTGCTGGTGAAACTCGGTGCGACTGTCATTCCGTTGTTTGAACTGGTCTATCGCGATTGCATCGCCATGTACGGGAAATACGGCTACAGCCCTGAGCGAGCCGCCGAGTATGTTCTCCATCACATCAGCATCGGGCGGCCGCTCAACTACCACAGCATTCCGCCGCACCTGTACTGGAAACAATCTTCCGGCCGGCAAAAACAATTCGATCTCACTCCGTCCGTTGCCGAAGTCACACCGATCGCTTCGCGCAAGTTCCGCATCGCCTACCAGTGGGTCGTCAACGACCTTCCTCCCGATGACGATTGGCGCATTCTCGTTCACTTCACTACGTTGAGCGGCCAGATCGAGTTTCAAGGCGACTACGCGCCGCCGTTGCCGTGGACGAAAGGAACCGCGCGCCACGGCCCGTTCACCGTCGTTGTCCCCGCCAACCGCGCCGGCGCGTTCGACGTTCGCATCGGCTTCTTCCACGCCAAACACCACGGACGGCTTTGGATCACCGGGCCGCAGGACGAAGAACGACGCTGCCTGCTCGGCAAACTCCACGTCTTGCCCGCGGGCGACATCAAGTTCGACCCACAACCGCCGACCGCACCGACGGTGCGCGGCGACGTGTTTGTTCGCGCCGACAACGGCTGGGCCGATGGCTTGCATCCGATGGATTGTTTCATCAAGAACACCCACGAAATTCTCTCGCCGCTGCACGAGTTGACCGCGCAAACGCCGCCGACTCACCACGAGTTTCTTACGCCGGACCGCAAAGTTCAACGCACGGTTTGGGGCAACGTCGAAGCACTCGTCAACTTGGGCACCACGCCTTACCAAGATCTCCCGCCCTTCGGCTTCATCATTCAGTCGCCGACGTTCGTCGCGTTCCACGCCGCCAGCTTCAACGGCCTGCGCTACGATGATCCGCCGCTGTTCACGTTGAGCAGCCTCGATGACCGCCCGTTGAGCCGCTCGCGCCGCATTCGCGTCTTCCACGGTTTCGGCGACTCGCGCGTCAAGCTCGGCGACAAGGTGCAGGTTGTCGCGAAGGAAGCTGTGCTATCGGTACAGCCACGCTAATGTCGCAAAATGTAGATGGCACCAATAATACCGATCACAAGAAGATACCAGAATTCTTTCCACCACGGTTGCTTTTGTGGCGGCGGGCTTTCTGGAACCGAATCGTGGGCTTGCGCAACGACAGGTTGTGATTCGGGGGGTGGGGTGAGTGCTTGTGAAATGGTTATGGCCTGAGATTCCACCATTTGCACAATGTTACTCGTTGATGTGGCTGGCTCGGGGTGAACTTTAGCGGCAGATGCAATCTCTTTTTTTGTTTCCTGAACTGACAAGCTGTTTTTGGCAGTCTCTATTGCACGGAGACAATCTTGCTCCCAAAACGATATTTGCCTCAATCTATCATCTGGATTGTACGTCTCTTTGGAAGATTGGATTTTTTCGATTTCTGCTTGAGATCGAGTAATGTCATTTTGCAAAAGAGTTACATTTGCCTTTGCCGTTAACCCACATTTACCGGATATGCTTCACAATCCGCAGGCAACAATCTATAGTTC
>CAZNOK010000003.1:0-57157 GCA_964574605.1 uncultured Verrucomicrobiota bacterium | reverse complement strand
AAAATGCACTGCCCCAACAACGAGGCCGAAAGAACCCCTTGCCGGCTGCTACGCGATTCAAGAACAACGTGTAACATAATCGACTAACCAAGTGACGGAGTTTACCCCACTGAATAGAGGAGGCAACGCTAGTCGCGCCGCACCCAAGGTCAAAGAGAAAAAACAGTGAGGAATTTATGTTATTTTTGCTTTTTCATTTTGAAATAAAGTAAAGAAAAAATATGGATAAAAGCAAGCTTTTTTTTGAAGTAATTTGTTTGTTGACTTTACGAATTCTTTGGTTCTGAATATGCACATTTGCAAGATGTACACGAGTACCGTCACCGATTCCACGACCATGCTGGTCGTTTAGTGCCAGTCGTATACGTAATGCATTTGCTAATCACACACAGATGAGACGCCCGAAGGATAATATGGCAAAACCCCTCGGTGTGCAGCGAACGGCTGTCGCACCGACGGCGTTCGAGCAACGTAGACAGGACTTCCGCGCAGAGAAGCTGGCGATCGCGCGTTATGTCGTCAAGAACTGCTTGGATCCACAGAAGGTTTTGTTTCTTGGCACAGGTACCACCGTCATGGAAATCGCACAGGAAATCGCCATAGCTCGCCCGCGGCTGCCACGAGTTTGCACGAACAATCTCGCCGCTGTTCTTCACTGGGCGGAGCGAGACGTCCAACGAGAGTGGGAAGTTCCGATTGAAGTTGTGGGCGGCGAGCTTATACGGGGGCAGATGGCCGTCGAGAACAGACGGATGCCGGCAGTCAGCCAAGTCATTATCGGGTGTTTCGGGGTTAGCGGAAGCCGAGGAATCCTTGCGAACAATCGAGCGGAGTTCGATCAGCATCGGGCGGTTCTCAAATCGAAGGCGAAGCAGATCATCATAGTGGCCGACCGATCAAAAATTGGACGGCCAAGCAACCTCGTTGTTCGAAGCGCGCTGATAGTTCAGCGTGACGTTGAAAAAAAGGGGAGGTCTTACATACTTGTGACGAACGCTGTGTCACGCTCTGGTAGTTTATTGGAAGAAGATGTGAGTGTTGCAAAGGAGCTAAGCGAACTAAAGAAGCGTGGCGTGAGGGTTGTGGAAGTCGAGCCAACGGGGCGGTGATTCATCTTCGGATGGTAAGAACAATGAATTGGGGCTAGACTCAACATCCAAAAAGTCCTTTTACGGCTTCTTCGCCAACGCCGTGCCATACAGAGTGGATTTTCTGGATCGCTTCGAGGATGTCGTCCATGACGCTGCGGTTCAGTCATGCCTGAATAAGTACACCGTTGGTGGCGTCAAGAAAAGCCAAATATCCAGTGTTGGAACCTGAACGAAATAGCGAACGGAATCGGAAGGGCACGATCAGCCGCCGACGATGGCGAGCGGTGGCGTGGTCTTCCACACGCCGCGCGTGAAGTCCGGGACCTCGACGGGGCGGCTGCCGTGGGCGACGGACCAATCGCTCAGGGGACCGATCGCGCTCCAAGCGGCCGCATCATAGACGCTCTGATCCAGCGGTTCGCCGTTGCGCAGGCAGTAGATCATCCGCCAATCCATGACGAAGTCCATGCCGCCGTGACCGCCCAATTTCTTGGCGGTCTCGCCGACCTTGGCCCACAGCGGGTGGGCGTATTTACGGTAGTAGTCCTTCAGCGCGTCGCCTTGGATCCAGTCGTGCGGCTTGGGTTCGATTGCCACGCGGGGCGGATAGTCAGCGCAGCAGCCCTTCGTGCCGGAGATCAGATTCAGGCGGCTGTAGGGGCGGGGGCTGTTCATGGCGTTCTGCAGCATGATCGTGCGGCCCTTCACGGTGCGGATCAGGGTGGTGTTCATGTCGCCCAGCGTGTAGGTCGCCTTCCGCCGCGGATCCTCCGGCGGATAGTGTGATTCGGCCCAGAGGGTCATGGCGCGCTCGTTTGAGCTCATCGAAACCATGTAGTCGAAGCGGTCGCCGCGGTTGATGCCCATATACTGGGCGACGGGGCCGAGGCCGTGGGTCGGATAGACGTTGCCGTTGCGCCGCCGAAAATCATCGAGCCGCCACCCGGGCGGGTGGCCTGCGCCGCTCACATTGAGGTCGCGAGTGTCGTGGATGTAGGCCGCATCGGCGTGCATCAACTCACCCAGCACACCCTCGCGGCACATGCGCAGGAACATCAGCTCGGTTTCGCCATAGCAGCAGTTCTCGAGCATCATGCAGTGGCGCTGCGTCGCCTCGGCAGTGTCAACCAGTTGCCAGCACTCCTCCAGTGTCCGGGCCGCCGGCACCTCGCTCGCGGCGTGCTTGCCCTGCTTCATCGCGAAGATGGCGATCGGGGCGTGCAGAGGCCTCGGCGTGGCGTTGTAAACGAGGTCAACGTTGCCGTCAGCGCACATTCGCTTCCAGTCGTCCTCGGTCTTCCCGAATTCCTTCGCCGCCGGCCGGTTTGCGTCGGCGAGCATCTTCTGTGCGGCGGCGACGCACTCGGCGCGGAGGTCGCACAGTGCCGTGATTTCGACGCCTTCGATCGCCAGCAGGCGGCGGAACGCGGGGAAGCCGCGCTTGCCGAGACCGACGGATCCCACGCGGACGCGATCCATCTTCGGCACGCGCAGGTCCATGACCGACGCGCCGGCTGCGGACACGTTAGGTGCGCTTTGGATGCTGAGGCAGGTGATAGCGGCAGTGCTCGCCGCTGCGGTGTGGATGAATTCACGTCGCGTCATGGTGTACCTCCTGTTGGATGCGCGCGCCAGAATACTCTGGCGGCCGGGTCAAGAAAAGCTGAATGTGTAATACTGGTTTCAACGGGGCGCATCTTGACACTGCCACCCGGTGTTCGTTGTAGCCGCGAGCCTGCTCGCGGCTGTGCTGATTTCGTGCTGGTTAGCCCTTGCCGCGAGCAGGCTCGCGGCTACAGTTCTGGAAAAGATGTGGCAGTGTCCAGATGCGCCCGTTTCAACTACTACCGGATCACTTCAATCAAAGGATCAGCCTGCTCTGGCAGGCTGCCGGCTTCGCCCCACGCGTGCAGCTTTCCCTCGACGCCGCGGTCACCGGAACACCAGACGATCTGAAGCTCGGGCGAGGCGTTCACGACGGCCTGCGGCGAATTGTTGGGGGCGGATGAGTTTCGCGTGATGTTGCGCGTGAATTTCCATGTCCGACCGCCGTCGGTCGTTTCGTGCTCGAAGATTTCGCCGCCGTTCCATTTGCCGTTCGGCAGATACGCGCGGTAGTGATCGGCTCCCTTGACCAGCACGGCCCCGGCGCAATATCGAGAAGCGACATCGCAGATTTTACTGACCTTCCATTCCTTGCCGGTCCAATAAGCGAACAGGATGCGGTTGTCGTCAACGAGAGCAGGACCGCCGGTGCCGAACATCAGCCCCGGCCGGCCCGACGGATCAATCACAATCTGTTGGTGCCAGCCGTGGGTGTCGCCCTTGTACACTGGGTCGCCTTGGCCGTGCTCGATGTGTTGGCCGATGGGTTGGTTATCGGCACGCTGCCAGGTGGCGCCCAAGTCGTGTGAGACGGCGTAATACATGTCTTTCCAGCCCGGCGTGCCGTAGTAGAGCCAGAACATGTGCAGTCGCGGCATCGGTTTTGCAGTGCCGAGCGAGAGCGCCGGGTAGAAAACGCCCTTGAACGGCTTCGTAAAATCCCGGCAGACACCGCGGAAATCCGACCAACTCTTTCCGCCGTCGTCACTGGTCCGGAAACCCCACGCGCCCGGTTGCCCCCGGTGGAAAATGTGAAACGTGTCCCCGACAAAATACAAATCGGAGTACGTGGCGTTGGGAGCAACCACGGCGGTCGGATCCCACCGGTCGGTCTCCTCGGGCACAGACGATCTCGTTACGTACTGTTTGCCGCCGTGCGAACCGAAGACGACGTGAAGATATCCTTCATGGTTGATCGCCAAGGTCGGCAGGCCGTGGCTGTCATCCACGACTCCTGTTTTGCCGACCTGCCGCGGCTTGGACCATTTCTTGGCGCGATGGTCGTAGAAGACAATCGCCGGGTGGCACTCGGGGTCGCCGAAGGTCACGTAAGTCCGGTCGTGCTGGCCGACGAAGCGGACGGCTCTGGGCCAGAGGCAGGCCGAAACCATGGTTGCCGATGGCAGTCCGCTGGTGTCGTAAGTAACGCCGTGGAAACTGTGTTTCTCATACTTGACGGAGCGGACGTAGCAGTCGGTGGCAATCACCACGGGCTTGGGAATATCATCCGACCGCGCCGCAGTCGGACCTTGTCCCACAACAACTGCTCCTAGAAACGCTGCCCAGAGCGTTTTTCTCATTCAACTCTTCGTTGTTGATCCGAACCGCCGCGTGAACTCGGCATCTTCGGCGGGTTGGTCGGTGTAACGGTCGTAGATACCGATGATGACGGCGTCGGTGGACTTGATGCCCTCGAAGGTCTGCCGAAAAGCTTTTTCCACGGACGCTTTGTTCTCGCAGAGGCGGCCGGCGGCGAGGATCTTAAACGCGAGACAGGTGCGCTTGGTTTGGCGGATTGCCTTGAACATGCGCGGCGGGTCCTCTTCGAGGTAAACCTCGCGCACGGGCAACGGGACATAGCCCAAAAGCTGTTTCAGTTCCTCGGCAGAACGATGGCGTTCATAGACGCAGGTCATGTAGAAGTCGAGGTCCCACCCTTTCGATTCGATGGCGTCCACGACCGCTGGCATGTGGGTGGAGACGCCCACCATCAGCCCGGCGGCGCGCACGCGTTTCAGTAACTCGTTGACCTTGTCGAGTTGGCCGTCCTTGAAGAGGCGGTCGGTGACTTCGCCGTGATGCGCGATGCCGACAGTGCCGGCTTTGAGCAGCGGCGGGATTTCGTCCGGGTTCGTGGCGAGCGAGATGTAACACATCTGGCTGCCCTCGGCCACGAGTCGTTCGTACAGCTCGACGTTCTTCCCGGCGGACTGCCAGAAATTGACGCCGCACTCCTGGCAACGGCGCAAGGTCTTGAGAATTTGTTCTGGCGTGTAGTAGGCGCGCATCTCGCGGTTGACGAACCCGGAGAGATGCGAGCCGCCATTGAACGGGTTCGCGCCGCAGACAAGGCGTGACATGAGATGCTTGCCAAACGGCACCAGCGGCATTTTGCCTTCGTCAGTTGCGGCATGAGCGGAACTTTTCGAGTACTGCTGCGCGATCATCAGTGCCACCGGTAGGACGGCAACCCGTTTCAGAAAATCGCGCCGGGTGTCGAGTCGGGCGGCGTCTATCTGGGAGCCTTCAACCATGCGCGCGAGAGTACGCGGGCCACTGTGCCAAGAAAAGCGAAATCGAGGCGAGACAACGACCGCTGTTATTTGGAGGAAGGCGATTGCTTGCCGAATCTCTGACGCATCTCGGCGCGCAGTTTCTCGCGCTCGGCCTGCCACTTGGTGAATTGTTCGGGCGTGAGAATCTCCTTCACCTGCGGCTCAACCTTCTCCTGAATGGCCTGATACTCCTTCATCTTCTGTTCGGGCGTCAGGTTCGTGTTGGCGCGCAACGCCTTGATCTGTTCCGTCGGGCCTTGAAACACTTCTTTGAGCTTCGCCTTTTGCTCATCGGTCAGCTTCAACTCCACGGCGATGGCCGCCATCCGGTCTCGGACTCCGGCGGCCGATTGGGCGGTCATTTTCTCTCGCAACACCTGCCATTTGGCGAACTGCTCCGGCGTGAGGATCGCCTTCACCTGTGGCTCGATCTTCTGCTGAATGGCTTGGAACTCCTTCATCTTTTGCTCGTTCGACAAATTCGTGTTGGCGCGCAGCGCCTTGAACTCTTCTGCCGGGCCTTGAAACACGTCTCGCAGTTTCGACTGTTGCTCGTCTGTCAACTGCAACTCCTTGGCGATTTCCTCCATCCGGTTGCGACCGCGGTCACCGGTGACGGCTGGGGCGTCTTCGGCGCGCATTCTATCGCGCAGCGCCTCCCACTTGGTCACCTGTTCCGGCCTGAGAATCTCCTTCAATTGCGGCTCGAAGTTTCCGCGGATGGCATTCAGCTCCTTCAACTTTTGCTCGCCGGAGAGGTTCGTGTCGCCCTGCACCTCCTTGGCCTTTTCCATTTGGTTCTGGAGTATCTCCCGCAACTTCCACTGTTGGTCGTCGGACAGTTTCAACTCCGTGACCATTTCCTCGAATCGCTCGCGGATGCGAGCACCAGCCGCGGCTTGGGGTTGTGCGGCGCGGGCGATGGGGAGCAGGCTCAGCGCGCCGCCCAGCACCAGCACGGTCACCGAGACACGGCTCAGAAGTTTTGTGAACATGGCGTTTCCTTTCGTTCATCCCTCCAGACGCACTGGCCACGGGAAAGGTTACAGTCGTTCTGAAAGCCGGGTTTGACAAGGAAAGAACAGACGGCATAAGGTGAGCTGCCATGAAAACAATGTTGCTGTGTATGTTTGCCGGGGCTGTAATGGCTGCGGAACTGCCGAGCCAGAAAGACATCTCGCTGTTGCAGGAGGTCGCGCGTACGCAGGAACGCGGCATGGCGTGGCTGCTGAAACAGCAGGAAGCCGACGGCTCGTGGCGCAAGCATCCCGCCATCACGGGGCTGGCATTGACGGCGCTGGCCCGAAGCGAGAAACCGCCAAAGGACGCGATGGACCGCGCGGTGAAGTTCATCCTCTCCAACGTCAAGCCGAACGGCGCCATCTACGGCGGCGGCGAGACCGACAAGTATCCGAATTACTCGACGGCGATTTGCACGATGGCATTGCTGGCGACGGGCAAACCGGAGTTGACCGACACAATCAAGCGCGCCCGACGGTTCCTGCTCGATACGCAATTCGACGCCGGCGAGAACGTGAAGGAAGCGGACACGAGCTACGGCGGCATCGGTTACGGCAAGCGGGAGCGGCCTGATCTCTCGAACACGCAGTGGGCGCTCGAAGCGATCCGTCTGACCGAGTCGCTGGAGACGCGCGCCAGCGACGAGTCGCCGCATACCGGCACGCGGTTGCACTGGAACAAGGCTGTGAAGTTTCTCCAGCGTTGCCAAAACCTGCCGTCGGCCAACGACCAGCCGTGGGCCAAAAACGTCCGCGAATCCGACGCCGGCGGGTTCGTCTATATGCCCGGCATGAGTTTCGCCGACGAGGAGCCGGCGATGGACGAGAAGACGCCGTTGCGCAGTTACGGCTCGATGAGCTACGCCGGATTGAAGAGCTACATTTACGCGGAGTTGAAGAAGGATGACCCGCGCGTGAAAGCCGCCGTCGAGTGGCTGAAGCGCAACTACTCGCTCGACGAAAACCCCGGCATGGGCGCGCAAGGCCTGTATTACTACTTTCACACGTTCGCCAAGTCGTTGACGGTGTATGGCGACGACACGTTCACCGATGCGAAGGGGAGGAAACACGACTGGCGGTATGAGTTGATGAAGAAACTCGTCATACTCCAGAAGGCGGACGGTTTCTGGCAGAACGAAAACAACCGCTGGTGGGAGAACGATCCCGTGCTCTGCACCGCCTACAGCCTCATCGCCCTCGAAATCCTCCAAGCCCGACGCTATCCGTAACCGTTCGCCTCGGTCACTCGATCGTCATCAGGGTTTCGTTTTGGGTGAGGTTGATCTTCTTGCCTTGGGTGATGTACTGGACGCAAAACCCCTGCCACGGGCTGTATCCCGAATAGATGTAGCCGTACAATATGCCTTCACGGCCGACGGGCTTGAATGTAACTACCCGTGGCCCGAAGGCGCCGCGCGCGATCATGGACGCGTATGGCCCGGCTAGATTGAGGATTTTCGCCGCATACGGGTACACCGTCGGTGAGTTCGGGTCGGTTTTCGGGCGCACTTCCAAAGTCATCCCTTTCGTGGCGGCTTCAATCTGGGCGGCTGGCGGGGTGTTGGTGAAACTGTGCGTGGGAGAGAAACGCGCCATCAGGCGGAACCTCGTCGGCGGCGTGGTAGCCGGGTTGTCTTGACAGCCGCCGCTTGCCTTGATGGTGTTGCCGGAGAATGTGAATTCCGCCGTGAACGGGATGTTTTCGTCCAACCGGCCCTTGAGCCGGATTTTCCCGCCCCCAGACGGAATGACGCTGGGTGCTGAAGGATCCAGAAAACGTTTTGGCGCGCGAGCCCAGTACGTGCCGGACTTGTCAACGTAGAACGGCTCGACCGCGAGGCAGGTGAAGGCTCTGCCGACCGGTTTCCCCTTGTCGAGCGGCTGCACCCGGAGGACTCCCTTGGCGTCGAACCAAGCGGAGAATTTCTCGTGCTGATAAACCGCATGCTTGCGGGCGTGCGGTCCGCTGGCAAACGTTGGCAACGCCTCCACAAAGCCGTCACGAGTGGTTTGCCCTGATGCGAGCGTGGACAGAACCAATGCCGCCAGCAACACTCCCATCCGCGCGCTGTTCTTGGTTGGCTGGTTCATGTTAGTCAATCGTCACTGAGGCTTCGTTGTGGGCCAGGTTGATCTTTTTGCCTTGCGTGATGTACTGGGCGCAATAACCCTGCCACGCTTTGAACCCTGTGTAGATATACCCGTGCAACGCTCCTTCCTTGCCGACGGGTTTGTGCGTGATGACACGCGGCCCGAACGCGCCGCGCGTAATCATTGCCGTGTACGGCCCGGACAGGTTCGGGATGCTTCGTGAATACGGATAGACTGTTTCGGGCAGCCCGGTGGCTTTCGGGCGCACTTCCAGGGTCATCCCTTTCGTGGCGGCTTCGATCTCGGCGGCAGACGTGAAGTTGGTGAAACTGTGCGAGGGCGAGAAACGCGTCAGCAGCCGGAAGTACGTCGGCGGTTTCGTGTACGGGTTGTCTTGGCAACCGCCGGTGGCCTTGATGGTGTTGCCGGAAAACGTGTACTCCGCCGTGAACGGGATGTTCTCGTCCAACCGACCTTTGAGTCGGAGCTTTCCGCCACCGGCGGGGATGACGACCGGTGGCGTTGTGTCTTGAAACCGTTTCATCGCGCGCACCCATGTGGTTCCCTTGGCGCTGTAGTACGGCTCGACCCCGAGGCAGGTGAACGCCTTGCCGACCGGTTTCCCCTTGTCAAGGGGCTGCACGCGGAGGATCCCCTTGGCGTCGAACCAAGCGGAGAATTTCTCGTGCTGATAAACCGCATGCTTGCGGGCGTGCGGTCCGCTGGCAAACGTTGGCAACGCCGCCACAAAACCGTCACGAGTGGTTTGCCCCACCACGCAGGTGGACAGACCCAACAACAATACCGGTATCACCATCTTCATGTTTTTGTCTGGTGCGAATGTAGCCGCGCGATATGTCAGGTCAAGCAATTTAGAGTTGGCATCGCTGGCGCAGTGCGGTATCAGTTCGCCCATGAGCCAAACCGTTCGCTTAGGTGTCATCGGCGTCGGCGCCATGGGCGCGCGACACGCCGAACAAATCATTGCCGGATCTGTCCCGCGCTGCGAGGTGACCGCTGTCTGCAGCCAGATACCGGAACAACTGGCGCGTTTCCCGCAGGCGCGACAGTTCGCCCGCAGCGAAGACCTCATTCGGTCGGGCGCCGCGGACGCCGTCCTCATTGCCACACCGCACTACTCCCACACCACCATCGGCGCCGACGCGCTCCGCAACGGGCTGCACGTCCTCGTCGAGAAACCCATCTCCGTCCACAAAGCCGACGCCGAGCGCCTTGTGGCCGCGCACACCGACCCGCGCCTCGTGTTTGCCGTCATGTTCAACATGCGGACCGAGCCGCTTTTCATGAAGATCCGCGAGATGCTTTCTGCCGGCGAGCTTGGCCCGCTTCAGCGCCTGAACTGGACGGTCACGCATTGGTTTCGTCCCGACGCCTACTACGGCAGCGCCCCGTGGCGCGGCACTTGGTCCGGCGAAGGCGGCGGCGTCCTGCTCAACCAGTGCCCGCATCAGCTCGATCTCTTCCAATGGCTTTTCGGCATGCCGCGACGGATCCGCGCCTTCTGTCACCTCGGCAAATACCACCGCATCGAAGTCGAGGATGAAGTGACCGCCTACCTCGAATACGATGGCAAGTTGACTGGCACGTTCATTGCCTGCACCGGCGAAGCGCCCGGCGTCAACCGCCTCGAAATCGCCGGCGACAAGGGGCGTCTCACCGTCGAGAACGGCACGCTGACTTTCATTCGCAACGACGTGCCGACCTCCCAGTTCAACCGCACGACGAAGGAGTTGTTCCCCATCATCCCTTCGCAGACCCGCGCCACGACGATTCCAAGCTTTGCCGGTCAACACATGGCCATCGTGCGCAATTTTGTGGATGCAATCCTTGATGGCGCGCCATTGATCGCGCCCGCCGCCGAGGGAGTCCGCTCCGTCGAGCTGGCCAATGCGATGTTGTTGTCATCGCTTCAGGATCGGACAATCGAGTTGCCGATGGACGGTGCCGTGTTCGAGAAGGAACTGAAACGTCTCATCGCACAAGCCGGCGGTGCGTGAGATAGACGAGCAAAGTGCTCAGCACTAGTACCACTGATAGTCGCGTTGCGGCTAATCAAATGCAGTCTGTGAGACGACAGGGCCTTGTTCCGTGACCTCAATCAACTCATCACGTTTTTCCAGCGTCGGCTCAATGTAAAGCTTCTTGTCATTGGAATTCATGATGGCTCATAGTGTAGCCGGTGAGGCGTCAAATGCAAGCAGCACCTCATCGCACAAGCCGGCGGTGCGTGAGATAGACGATTAGCATCCCCAGCAATAACACCGCCAGGCACAATCCCGCCCCGGTCCAGCGCCTTCGTTTCTCCAGTCGCCACGCCGTGACACCGAGCGCAATCGCATAAACCACAAGCACTGCCGCAAGCACCCATTGATTGGCTCCCCAAACGCTGAGCGACGCCAGCGCTGTCGGCCCCAGTGCGCCGAGCAGGAGGATCAGCATGATAAACGTTCGTGTCATTTGGCTATGGCAGTTCGGGCGATTGAGGTTACGAAGTCATGGTGATGTGGCGGGCGGCAAGCTCGCAGTATTCCTCGGCGTAGCGGCGCAGTTGCGCGCGTTCCTTCGGCCCCAACGTGCTGACCACCTTCGCCGGCGAGCCGTACACCAGCGAGCCGGGTGGAATGATCGTGTCCTGCGTCACCAATGCAGCCGCGCCGATGATGCTTTGTTCGCCGACGACAACGCGGTCCATGATCACGGCACCCATGCCGATGAGAACTTCGTCGCGGATCGTACAGCCGTGAAGAATCACGCCGTGGCCGGCGGTGACGTAGTTGCCGACGATGCACGGTTCGACGTAGCCGATGTGGCAGATGGCGTTGTCCTGGATGTTGGTGTGGTGGCCGATGACGACCGGCTGGAGGTCGCCGCGGAGCACGGTGTTGAACCAGATGCTGGAGGCATCGCCGACCTGCACGTCGCCGATCAAGCGCGCGCCCTTCGCCACGAACACGTCGCGGCCGAGTCTCGGCAGTTTGCCCTGATAACTGTGGATGCTCATCGGGATTGATTTTCGCCTCCGCCGGGGCAAAATGCAATCCGTGAAACTTCCTGAACAGATCGTTGTCCGCCTCGGCGAGGACTTCAACTGGTGGCTCGCGCCGACGCCGGACGCGCCCGACGCGCCGCCTTCTGCGCACGGCGTCCTTGACCCGCGTCAGGTTCGCGAGTTGGTCGAGCAGCTTGCTGAGTACGGCGTCGCAGAGTGGTTTGCCAAAGCGTTCCATCTGTACGCGATTGACGCGGAGATCGCCGAGGGAATGCTGCAATTGCGCGCCGGCAAGGAAGGCGGGGAGGCGTTCGCCTTGCCGGTGATTGATGAAGATGGCGACGGGCCGTATTTCGATTTTCTTGATGCGCTCAGCGCCGCGCGCGTCCGCCGACTCGACGCCGAGCATCACCGCTGCACCGTGGAGGAGATGCAGCACGAACTCGCCGCGCTCGATCACGACCGTTACTTCGATGCCGAGACTGTCCACGCCTTCGACCAAATCAACGAAATCCTCGAATGGAGTCCCGCCGAATGGGACCAGCCATAGCCGCCGCGTTGTTGTTGGCCGCTGATTGGCCGGCGCTGGAACGCCATCAGCGCACCATCACCCGCGCCGAATTCGACAAGCTGCTCGCAACCGTTTACTGCCCGAGCGGCGCTTTTGCCAATTACCTCCGCTACTCCGCCAACTCCGTCGCCATCCTCTCCAAGACGAACGTTCTCTTGACGCTCCACTTTGCCCAATCGCCAATCGCGAATCGCCAAACGCCAATCCGCCGCATCGCGCTCGACCCCGGTCACATCGGTGGCGAGTGGGCGCGGTTCGAGGACCGGCATTTTGTCCGGGGCAACGACAAACCCATCGAGGAAGCCGCGCTCAACCTCACCGTCGCCCGTCTTCTCAAAACGCGCCTCGAATCCGCCGGGTTGAAGGTATTTCTGACCAAGAACGATTTCACGCCGGTCACTGACAAGCGACCTCCAGACGCGCGCACGGACATCGCGGCTCGCGCCCGGCTCGTGAACACCGAACTCAACCCCGACCTCACCATCTGCATCCATTTCAACGCCGTGCCGTGGAACGAACGGCGTGATCTCGTGGAGGACAACCGCCTCACCGTCTTCGTCCACGGCCATTATCTGCCCGCCGAGGTTGCCGAGGACGAACAGAAGTTCTGGCTGCTCTCGAAACTTCTGGAACACTCGCACGCGACGGAGTTGGCCGTCGCCGACGCCGTGTCCCGTTCGCTGGCGCAAGCGACGGGGCTGGAACCGTTGCGGCCGTCGGAGAACTGGGCGCCGATTACCGACAACCCGTATCTTCTTCTGCGCAACCTCGGCGCGAACCGACAGATACACGGCCCCGTCATCTACCTTGAGCCATACTTCATGAACAACCGCATTGTCTGGCAGCGACTCCAACTCGGCGACTACGACGGCGAGCGGGAGATTGAGCACAGGCGCTATCGCAGCATCTTTCGCGAGTATGCTGATGCCGTTGCCGATGCCGTTCTGAGTTTCAGCAGGAAGTGAGTGGTTGTCGGGAAATTCCTGATGGCAGAATCAGGGCAAGCCCGATTGCGGCCAGCGACCACATCGCATATCGGTTTTTCTCATGGCAATGAGTCGAAGAGAACGAAACGCGGTTATTGTTGTCGCCATCCTTCTATTGCTGCTGGGGATCGGCTTCGCGGTTCTCGCTTCCTACACCTAAGGGAACCTCAAAAGAAGAACAGCGCCGGCAAGGAACACTTGCCGGCGCTGCTCGTTTGAAAACGCCAAGAAGCGTTATTGGTTTTTCTTCTTCTTCCGTTCCTTCTTGACCGGCGCGTCTGCGGCTTTCGTGGCCGGGATGGCGGAAATCTCATCGTCGCTGAGTTTGCCGTCGTTGTTGGTGTCAAACGCCTTCAGGGAGGGGTTGCTGCCGAGGTCTTTGCGAATGGCTTCCTTCTCGTCGGTGTCGAGGACGCCGTTATAGTTCTTGTCGTACTTCGCATAGCAGTCAGACTGGACGGTCTGGGCGCCTTTCTTCTTGTCGCCCTTCTTTTCCTTGTTGCCTTTGGCGGCGAACGCGCACGGCGCCAACAGTCCGAGCACGCACAAGCTTGCCACAATGAGTGCCAGTTTCTTCATATTGGTTCGATCCTTTCTTGGGTTGTTGCAGGGTACTAACACCGCGACTGGAAAATCAGACCGCGACTTCTTATGGTTGCCTGACAAGCGCCGCGGACTCTGCGGCCCGCGCGTGTTTCGGGTAGCTTCTGGCGATGTCGGCCCACAGTTTGCGCGCGGCGTCGGGCTGGCCGGTGGCGAACAGGGCGTGCGCCCGCTGGAAGTCCACTTCGACCTGATACGGGGTTTCCGGGTTGATGGCTTGGAACGAATCCAATTCCGCCAGCGCCTCGCGCCAACGCCCGAACGCCATCAGAGACTGCGCGCGCAACAGAAGAAAATCGGTCTGCACTTTTGCCAGCGGGTGGAGTTGTTCCCACTCAGCGAGTTTCTTCTCGGCTTCCACGCGGTTGTTGCGCGCGAGCGCGTCGCTGATTGTCATCGAGTACGCGCGATCCTGTGCCGGCAGTTTCCGCCCGTCGGTTTTATCGGGCGACACTTGTTGCGCGGCTTGGTACCACTCGATGGCCTGCGGGATTTTCCCGGCCAGACGGAAGAGGTCGCCGAGCCGGATGCGCGCGCGCAGTTTGTCGCCAGCCAGCGCCTCGACGCGCGGTGCGGCGCCAACGTCGCGCAGGTAATAGATAAGCAAATCCAATTCGAGGTCGTTGAAGAGCCGGAGGTGTTGCTGGTGCGGCGGCAGGTTCCGCCCGTCGGTCAACGCCTGTGGCGCATTCGTCTGCGCGAGCCAGCGGATTCGCGCCTCGTGCGCCGCCGCCCAGAGGTCGGACGCGGCATTTGGATGTTTCTGGAGAAACCCGTCCGCGACGCGCGCCAGTTGTTCGACTGTGCCGAACTCCTTCAAAAAGGCAATCGCAACCGGCGGCAGCTTGGTGGCATCGTCCTGCGCCAGCAGTGCGGCGTAACGCTTGACGTCGGTCGAACGGTTGATCGAGGCTTGTGTGAGATTGTTGGGGAACTCCAGGCGTCGGAAGCCGGTGAGTGTTTCGCTGCCGTGTTTGAGGCGGAGCGTGACTTTCTGCGAAGCATCGGTGATGAGTACGCGCGAGGCAGTCGCCCCGCGTTGCACGGCGCCGTCGGCAAATTCCCATTCCGCCGTCCAGCCGTCCGGCAACGGCGGTGTGGTGAGCAACAGGTCGTAAAACCACGCGTTGTTGTAGCCGATGTAACTCAAGATCCGTTCGTGCGGCGCGGGCGCCGGGCCGTCGCGGCCTTCGACGCGGAGGACGCGTGCGTCACCGCTGTGCGCCCAGGCGTTGTACGGGATGGTTTCGTAACCGTGGAACCGGAGTTCCCGCATGGTAACGGGATGCTGGTTCTGCCAGCCGAGAACCATGCCGGGAGGGTGCGCGCTGTCGGACTTGACGTGGTAGTAATCAATCCGCGTGAGCGGCGTCGGGCATTTGATCGTCACCATCGGCGCGGTCTTCTCGTTGGCCCGGGCGCCGTGCGTGCCGGGGCTGGACAACACGCACAGGCCGTTGACCAGCACGAACGACGCGTCCGACGAGAGCGTGTACAGGCGCACCTGTCGCGTGTTCGCGGTGAGTAGATAGCCGGTGTAATGCGTCGCGAACCGGCGATTGTCGCCGAACGGATTTTCTCCCTGAAAAATGCGCGACACAAATCCCATCCCGTCCACCGGCCCTGACCGCAGCCACGTTTCGAGCATCTCGCGCCAGCTGCTGAACTTCGCGTTGCTGGCCAACCGGCGCGTCTCCATCAACAGGCTCGTCGCCGTCGCCGACCACGGTTTGTGCTCGCGGCTGATGCCGCCGCCGAAATAGACTGCGTACGTCTCGCGCGGCTTCAACTCCTGCGCCAGCAACAAAGCCGTTCCGCCCGGCCGCAACCACAACCCGTTCATCGGTTGGATCGTGCCCTCGTCGTCGGTCAACACCGCGTCTGACAAATCCGGCTTCGTGTGCCCGAAGTCCGGCAACTCGATGGCGACGCCCGACGCCGGGACATTGGGCAGATCGCTGAGTTGGATGGTGGCGCGGTATGGCGCGTTGGTCACGGCCCATGGCACGGATGAAGCCCTTGCCGGGTTACGACGGTGCGGCCTGCGTTCAGCCGCCTCACCGGTGACGGCGAGCGCAAGCAGCAACAGCAAAATGATTTTACCGGTTCCTCGCATCGAAGAACTCAATGAGCGGATACGCCTCGCGATTGACCGCGCAAGCTCGTTTGAGCAGCGGCACGTACGGCCTGCCCTGCAAATCGAACATGCCTTTATTCGCGCCGCCGGCGGAATCGAGCGCGACGGATTCTTTCGGGTCATCCATATACTTGAAGAAATGCCAGCCGACGATGTTTTTGATTTCGAGCGCGTTTAACGCGAAGTGCTGGTAGTAACGGGCACGGTCCTCCTGCGTGTGGACCAGCCAGCCTGCGCCTTTCGTGTTCGCCAGTCCCGGCACATCCATCGCCTTGGCGTACCATTCCGTCAACAGGACCGGCTTGCCGCTCCACGCAGCCCACTCCGCAAACAGTTTCTTGTCCGGCCCCCAAATGCCGTAGTAGTTCACCGACACAACGTCGTGATACTGCGCAAGCGTTTTCCAGAACCACGGGTTGTCGAATTCGCCGGTGTGATAATTGATTCGCGAACCGAGATAGAGATGGTTCGCGTCGTGTTTGCGGATGGCTTTCGTCGCGATGCGATAGTACCGCTCGAACGCGAATGCGATGAATTGATAACGCTCCCGCTGCGTAATCTTCCGTCCCGCGAGCCACGCGGTGGCGGCTTTGTGGCCGGGATCGTCGGCGCCAAGCGACAGGTAGCGGTCGAGCAGGTCAACCGGGCACTGGAGTTCGTTGTCGGTCATGATGCCGAGCAGCGTCCGGTCGTTGGCGGTGTCGGCAAGGTCCTTGGCGAACTCGTCGCAGAACGCCTCGAAGTCCGGATAAAACACCGGCATGCAACGATTGAGGAAGCCCACTGTGCCCGAAGCCGGTTCCGTGAGTTTCTTTTTCTTGGCGAACTCGAACATGAAGTTGTGCCGCCGCACCCAGACCAGCGGCGTCTTCACCTTCTGGAGCCGTGGCGAACTCCCGTTGCCCAGCCCGTTGAACCCGTTTGCCCGGAACAACGCTGTCGTTGTCTCCGCCCAGTCGTCGGTCGCGTTCTTCGGTTCCCGGACCGTGTTGATGCCGATGTTGTAGTATCGCCAACCATCCGGATCGATCAACCAATCGCGCCCCTCGATTCTCTTCACGTAGAAGAAGCCCGTCGCCTTTTCCTTCGGACGATCCAGCCAGCCGCTGAACGAGTCGAGCTTCACCTTGTCGCCCGACGGCCTGTAACCGTTCAGCAACTCCAGCAGCCGCGTCGTTTGCGGACGCCACGGCCCGGAACTTTCGGGATTGTTCCGGTGCGTCTCGACGATGACCGTTCCGTCCTTGAAATCCCGCTTCGCCGGTGCGGACAGATCGTAGGCGGACTTTGTCTGCTCGAAGAGCGACCGCACCTCCGCCGCGCTCAACGCGTTGTTGTAGAGCCGCAGTTCGCCGACGCTTCCCTTGAGCGAAGGTTTTGCGCCAAGTCCTTTGCCGACGAGCAACGGCTGGCCGTTGCGCACGATGTTGCCGTGATGTGGTTTCTCCGCGCTGAGCGCGCCGTTGACGTAGAGGCGCGCGGTCGTGCCATCGTATGTGCCCGCGAGGAACGTCCACGTGTCGAGCGGAAACTCGCTCGCGCTGTCCAAGAGCATTTTGCTGGAGCCGCGGTCGCCCCAAAGGCCGAACACGACCCGGCCGTCGGAGCCGTACATCCCGAACATCGGCGTCGTCCACGATTCGTTCGTGTGCGGCACGCCGAACAGGACGGTGTTGTTCTTCAAGGCGGATGCCTTGACCCAAATCGTGGCCGTGATGGCGTTGGAAAACCCAAACGACGTCGTTTCGCGAATCAAGACGTGGCCGCCAAGCCCGTCGAACTCCGGCGTGCTGCCGTCGAACCGCCAATGACCAACAAGGCCGGCGTCGGCATTGCAGCAGACCAATAGGACAGATAGGACGACTACAGATTTCATCATGGCGGCTGTATAGCCAGCCACACCGCGTTGTCGCAAGTGAATTTGCAGTTGGACGCCCGCTTTCCGTCAGGTATTTTCGCCGGCATGACCACGATTCTGTTTGCCGCTGTCTTGTTGGTTGGCGGAGAGGACATCCAAGAGCGCATCGAGAAGGCCGCGCCGCATCCGCGGTTGTTTTGGACGGCGCGCGACGAGGAGACCGTGTGCGCCAAGATCAAACAAGACCCGCGTTGCGCGGCGGTTTGGGATGCAGTTCGCGTTTCGGCGGATCGGATGCTCAGCGAGCCGCCGGTGGCTTACGTGAAACAAGGACGACGACTGTTACATCGGTCGCGGGAGGCGTTGTGCCGGATTATCCACCTTGGGTTTGCTGCGCGGATGACCGGCGACAAACGTTACGTTACCCGTGCGATTGCGGAGATGAAAGCGGCGGCGGCGATGCCGGATTGGAATCCGTCGCATTTTCTCGACACGGCAGAGATGACATTGGCGATGGCCGTCGGGTACGATTGGTTTTACGCGAAGCTGTCGCGGTCGGAGCGCGCGGAAATCCGGGAGGCCATTGAGAAGAAAGGGCTTGGGCCGTACTTGAAGCCCGGCTCAAAACATGGCTGGGAACGCGGCGGCAACAACTGGACGCAAGTTTGTCACGGCGGCATGTTGGCGGGTGCGTTGGCGTTGTTGGAGGAGAATCCAACGCGGGCGGCGGAAGTCGTTTCGCGCGCGTTGAAAGGGTTGCCCTACGCGATGAAGGTGTATGAACCAGATGGCGCGTATCCCGAAGGCCCGATGTATTGGAACTACGGCACGACTTACAACGTTGTACTTATCTCGATGCTGGAATCGGCGCTCGGCACGGATTTCGGGTTGTCGCAAACTCCGGGCTTCCTGAAGACCGGCGAGTTCCCGCTCCAGATGACCGGGCCGACTGGCGACTACTACAATTTCAGCGATTGCGGCAACGGCGTCGTCTTCTCGCCCGCGATGCTCTGGTTCGCGGCGCGAACACAGCGACCGGAATTGTTGTGGTTCGAGGAGGGCCTGTTGCGGCGCGAGGCGAGAGAGACGCAACACGACCGGTTCTTCCCGCTGACGTTGCTTTGGCTTGACCCGAAGTTGCACCGCACAGAACCGCCGGTGAAGAACTGGTGCGGGCGCGGCACGAATCCGCTGGCGGTGTTCCGGACGTCGTGGACGGACCCGAACGCGCTCTATCTCGCCATCAAGGCCGGCAGTCCGAGCGCGAGTCACGGTCACATGGACGTCGGTTCGTTCATTCTCGAAGCCGATGGGGTGCGTTGGTCGCTTGATCTTGGCCGTCAGGGTTACCACGAACTGGAAAGCCGCGGGTTTGGTCTGTGGGATGGACGCCAAGGCGGCGAACGCTGGAAGTTGTTCCGCTACCACAACCGCGGCCACAGCACGTTGCTGGTGGACGACAACGAACAGGTCCTCAAGAGCCGCGCGCCAATCACGGAGTTCTCCGCGGAACGGATGACTGCCGTCGTGGACTTGACCGCGACTTACGCCGGCCAACTCGCCTCTGCGATACGTCGGTTCAGCGTTGAGGGCAACCGGCGCGTGGTCATCGAGGATCGGTTGAAAGCCGGAACAAAACCGGAACATGTGCGCTGGGCGATGGTGACGCCGGGCACGTTGAAGCCGGGCGGTTGGCTGGAGAAGGACGGCAAACGGCTCCGCATCGAGGTGCTCTCGCCCGCGGGTGCCAAGCTCCGCGTGTGGCAGGCGGACCCGCCGCCGCATGATTTCGATGAGCCGAATCCGGGCGTGAGCGTCGTCGGGTTCACAGCACCGCTGGCCGAGGGACAGGACGCGACGTGGAAAGTTGTGCTACAGTGTGAGCCATGAACTACCGCCGCTTCGGCCGCACCAACCTCCAGCTTCCCGTCATCTCCTGCGGCGGGATGAGGTTTCAGCAAAGCTGGAAAGACGAAGACGCCAACAACATCACCGCCGAGCAGCAAGCGAACCTCGAAGCCTGTATCCACCGCGCGCTTGAACTCGGCATCCACCACATCGAGACCGCGCGCGGCTACGGCACTTCCGAAGTCCAACTCGGACGCATCCTGCCGACGTTGCCCCGCGACAAAATCATCGTCCAGACCAAAGTCTGCCCGACCGCCGACCCGAAGGAATTCCTCAACACATTCAACCAATCCATGGCCAACCTCCGGCTCGATTACGTTGACCTCTTCGGTATCCACGGCATCAACAACGACGAACTTCTCCGGTTCACACTCCGCAAAGGCGGCTGCCTCGAAGCCGCCCGACGGCTTCAGCGCGACGGACGCTGCCGGTTCATCGGGTTCTCCACGCACGGCACCGAGCGGATCATCACCACCGCCGTCCGCACCGGTGAATTCGACTACGTCAACCTTCATTGGTATTTCGCCAACCCGCTGAACTGGCCGAGCATCGAGGCCGCAACCAAATTCGACATGGGCGTGTTCATCATCAGCCCCAACGACAAAGGCGGCATGCTCCAGAACCGTCCCGGCAAAATGCCCGCGCTCTGCGCGCCGCTCACGCCGATGCAGTTCAACGACCTCTACTGCCTTGCCCGGCCGCAAGCTCACACCCTCAGTTGCGGGGTCGCCAAGCCATCCGACTTCGACGAACACGTCGCCGCACTCGCCTACCAAGACTCCATCGCCCCAATCGAAGCCCGTCTCCGCGCCGAAATGGAGTGCGTCCTTGGCGCCGACTGGTGCGCACACTGGAGCGACGGCCTCGCCGAATTCCACGAGATGCCGGATCAAGTCAACGTCGTCGAGATTCTCCGTCTCTGGACGTTTGCGAAACCGCTCGGCCTTGATGAATGGGCGAAGATGCGTTACAACCTTCTCAGTGGCGGCGCCGCTCACTGGTTCCCCGGCGAGAAGGCCGACCGGATGAAAGACGACCACAAGATGCGTACCGCGTGCGCGAGGAATCCGTTCGCCGACCGCATCCCCGGCATCCTCCGCGAAGCTCACGCGCTCTACGACGCCGAACCGCAGAAGCGTCTCAGCCAATCCGATTGAACTGGTTCACTCGAACCGAACAATACCAACGGTGTTGATGTGGTTGGTGGGGAACTTCCTGTTCCAATCCACGTGACCATCCGACCAGAGGACGTTGGCGCCATCTCCTTTGTGAGGTGATTTGACTGGCCAAGGGCCACTCGGTTCGCAGACGCCTCGGTCCCATGCCACAGGTGTTGGCCAATTTGTCTCCGGAATTTTCGACGGGAGATACCAATAGCTACAGTAGAGTCCAAGATTGCTCACAAATTGGGTCATGTTCGTCGTCCACGGCTTGGATGAATCACTGGGACAGCGAAGGGGTTTCGACGTGCTGCCAATGTAAGGCCAGAAGTTTGTGGAAGCGAAGGAAGGCGGTGCAGCGGAGTTGTCTTCATAGTACATCTGCAAACCCTCGCCGATTTGCTTCAGGTTGTTGAGGCACTGGATGCGACGAGCAGATTCACGAATCTCCCATGGGCGAGGCCAGTCAATCAACCCGGCGAGAACTCCGATAGCGACAATCACAACCAGCAGTTCCGTGCGTGTAAACCCACGGCAAGCTTGTCGCGATGGCTGCTTCATCCGGCTGCATTTCACTCCTGCGTTCTTGGCCTGTCAACAACGGAAAGCGTTGCGCGTCCCGGCTTGCAACCGCTGGCGGTTTCTGACATCATCCGCGGGCATGAAACGGATCATTTGCCTTGCCGTTGCTGTTCTTACTGCGGAGAAACTCATGGCCATTCAATTCCAAGACGACGTTGATTTCCTGAAGAAGCACACCGACGTGATCGTGCTCGCCAAGGGCGACGCCCAAGCGGCCATCGTTCCCGCCTACCAAGGCCGCATCATGACCAGCACCGCCGCGGGTCCCAATGGTTTCAGTTTCGGCTGGATCAACCGTGAACTCGTCGCCTCCGGGAAATTCGTGCAGCACATCAACGTCTTCGGCGGCGAAGACCGTTTCTGGATCGGGCCGGAAGGCGGACAGTTCTCTGTTTTCTTCGCCAAAGGCATGCCGTTCGATCTCGAACACTGGTTCACGCCCGCGCCGATTGACACGGAGCCGTTCGAGACCGTCAGCAAGAGCGCCGACAAGGCCGTCTTCCGCCGAGCCTTCCAGTTGACCAACTACTCCGGGACGAAGTTCGACGTCGAAGTCACGCGCGAAGTCCGGCTTGTGGATGCCACGAAGCATCTTGGCGTCCGCTTGAAACCGTCGGTCAAGGCCGTTGCCGTCGAGTCGGTCAATACGCTCAAGAACACCGGCAAGACCGCGTGGACGAAGGAGACCGGGCTGCTCTCCATTTGGATGCTCGGCATGCTCAACGCCTCGCCGGCTACGACGGTTGTCGTGCCGTTCGTGAAAGGCCCGGAAGCGAAGCTTGGCCCAATCGTCAATGATGCCTACTTCGGCAAAGTGCCGGCGGAACGCCTTGTGGTGAAGGATGGCGTGTTGTTCTTTGCCGCCGACGCGAAGTGCCGGAGCAAAATCGGCCTGACGCCGAAACGCGCCAAATCGGTTCTTGGTAGCTACGACGCGGTCAACAGGGTGCTGACAATCGCTCAGTTTACGTTGCCGAAAGGCGCGGCCGATTATGTCGATTCGATGTGGAAACTTCAGGATGACCCGTTCAGCGGCGACGCGGTCAACAGCTACAACGACAATGGCAAGATGGGGGCGTTTTACGAGTTGGAAAGCTCGTCACCCGCGCTGGCACTGGTGCCGGGCAAATCGGCGACGCACGTTCATCGCACAACCCACCTGCAAGGGGAGGAAAACGACCTTGAGGCGGTGGCGTTGAAGGTTTTGGGCGTCGGCGTCGCTGCGATACGCGATGGATTGAAGTAGGATGGCGCGAAGACTGCTAAAGATGACCAGCAGACATTTACGTTACAACTGAGAAAGGCGTAAGGAACCATATGAATACTTTGTTGCGGCCGTTGGGGCGTCACGGCCTGAAGAAAGCCGTGGCTGCGTTCATCGTGCTTGGGGGATTCTTCGTGGCGCTGTTTTATGGTTTGGAGCATTCCATAAGCGTGTTATCCAAAGCCGGCGTGCCGGAAGCGTACCGCCGGGCGTTCGAGAACGAGGTTCTTCTCCTGCGGCTGACAACCACTGGTGTGGTGCTGTGCGGTGTGGCAGTGGGAATGTGTATTGCCACTATCTACTTCTTGTGGCGAACAGGTTTGCACGCGGAAACCCCGACAGTTTCGCACCCGTGAAACAAAGCTGACCGGAGGCAAACCAAGCGGGTTATCTTGCCAGTTTGTCATCCTAATGGCAAAGTACTGACAAGTTGTCGGCGCATCGCGATACGACCCTAGGGAAGCGGCACTGGACGATTATCTTTATCAGTTTTGCTTCCAGTGGTTTACGTTATGTCCGCCAACAGCATATTGGGTGTGGCAAGGCTGTTGCTAAACAGTAGCGCGGGCGATGCTCATTCAACACACAATGCGCTTAAATACTGCACAGGATTCCTGTGGCTTTGCAGGTTCGGTTCTGCGTCAAGCGTTGCCCAGCGGAAAGTGGATTTGACACCGGCGGAGCTTCTCATGGAAAACCCGACCGCCATCAACCAAATCCTGAGTGCCACCGACAGGCGCAAGGTGACGCTGGCGCAATTGCTCATCTATGAGTTGCGTGTGCGCGACGCCATGCACAAAGACCCGATCACGGCGCGTCCTTCCGACTCGCTCCGCGCCATCCAGCACCTGATGAAAACACATCGGATCTCCGGTGTGCCCATCACACAAGACGACAAATTGCTCGGCGTCGTCAGCATCGAGGACATCATCAATGCCCTCGACAAAGGTCACATCAACGACGCCTCCGACAAATGGATGACGCAAAACCCCGTCACGTTGCGCGACCACTATACGCTCGTGCGCGCCGTCGCTGAGTTCGACCGCCACGGTTTCGGGCGGTTCCCGGTCTTGGACGTCTGCGACCAGTTGGTCGGCATCATCACCCGCGGCGACATCTCCAACGCCCTTGTTCATCACCTCGAAGAACGCGCCGAACAAGCCGTCGCCCACGAAGCCGTGCTGGTCGCTGAACGTCAGGCCGACGAAAAAGCCCACCGCATCGTCCTTCGCGCCCCGATCAAATCCGGCGACTTCGACAGCGCCGGCAAAGTCTCGCAACGAATGCGCGAAACCCTGCGCCAGCGCGGCATTGATCCCGAAGCCCGCCGCCGCGCCGCCATTGTCGCGTACGAGGCCGAGACCAACATCATCATCCACTCCATTGGCGGCGAGCTGCGTGCGGTCATCGAGCCCGATCGCGTCACGATTGACGCCGTGGATCGCGGTCCCGGCATCGAAGACGTCAATCTCGCCATGCAGGAAGGCTGGTCCACGGCCGGGCCGCTCGCGCGCCAGCTCGGCTTTGGCGCCGGCATGGGATTGACCAACATAAAAAAATGCGCCGACCGGTTCGATCTGCACACCGAACTTGGCATCGGCACTCATTTGCACGCTGAAATCAAGTTGAAGAAGGCGGAACACAAAACATGAAAGACGGCACTATGACCATCAAAGAACTGCTGGGACTGTTGCAGGCCGAACTGCTGACTGGCAACGCCGACGCCCAAGTATGCGGCTGTTACGCCGGCGATTTATTGAGCGACGTGCTTGCCAGCGCCAAACCCGACGTGTTATGGATCACGATCCAAGTCCACCGTAATGTCGTCTCCGTCGCCAGCATGAAAGATATTTCCGCCGTATTGATTACCCGAGGACGCAAACTTGACCCGCAAACCCTTGCCGAGGCCGAAGAATCTGGCGTGACCGTTTTGAGCACGCAGTTGAGCAGCTACGAGGCCGCCGGCAAACTCTGGGAGGCAGGACTACGATGAGCGACCAATCACAAATCAGCCAGACCGCGCGCCTTGCCGCGATGGACACCACACATCCCAGCGGCGACCCGCGTTTTGCCGCGCTCGACAAGACGATGGAGAACTACAACCACGAGCCGACTGCGCTCATTCAAATCCTCCACGCCGCGCAACAGATGTTCGGCTACCTCAGCGCCGACGTCCTCCGCTACATCGCCAGCGCGTTGAAACTGCCGATCTCCCACGTGTACGGCGTCGTGACGTTTTATCATCTGTTCACTCTCACGCCGCGCGGCAAACACACCATCATGGTCTGCCGCGGCACCGGCTGCCATGTCCGCGGCTCCGACGCCATCATGGCCGCCATGGAGAAGGAACTCGGCATCAAGGAAGGCGAGACCACCAAGGACGGCCGGTTCAGCCTGACAACCGCCCGTTGCATCGGCGCCTGCGCGCTCGCTCCGGCCATCGCCGTCGGCGACGACGTGTACGGCAAGCTTCAAGCCGACAAGATCCCGGCGTTGGTGAAGACCGAGTTAAAAAAATATGTTTGAGGAACTGTCACTGCACATTCTCGACATCGCGATGAACTCACTCGCCGCCAATGCCAGCAAGGTTGAGATCAGCGTCCTGGAAAGCCAGAAACGCGACTGGCTCATCCTGCGCATCCGCGACAACGGCCACGGCATGGACAGCGCGACGTTGCAGCGCGTCTTGCGCGGCGGCACAACGAAACGCGCGCGTAAGAAAAACATCGGCCTCGGTCTCGCGTTGCTCCGTCAAACCACCGAGATGTGTGGCGGCAGTTTCTACGTCAAAAGCGCGCCCGGCAAAGGCACCAGCGTCACCGCCTCGATGCGCCTCAATCACGTTGACCGTCCCGCGCTCGGTGACTTGAACTCGACCATCCTCACACTTTGCGCCGCCAACCCGAAAGTTGACATTCGCCTCCACTACCAGATCGACACGGAAAAATTTCAGTTTAGCTCACAGGAGAAAACATCATGAACCTCGAACAACTCAAACAACTTAAAGAAAAAGCCCAGAAGCAAGTCGCCCTGCGCGAGAGCGGGAAGAAGTACCGCGTCGTCGTCAGCATGGGCACCAGCGGCATTGCGGCCGGCGCGCGCGAAGTCATGAAGACCATGCTCGACGAGATCGAGAAGCGCGGTCTCGACGACGTGGAAGTCCGCGTCACCGGCGAGCACGGCCTCGAAAACATCGAGCCGGTCATCCAGATCGAGGAAGCCAGCGGCGAGAAGACGACCTACGCCCAGCTCGACGCCGAGAAGGCGAAGCAGATTGTCGCCGAGCACCTCCAGAAGGGCAAGAAGGTCGAGAAACTCGCTGTCGGCAAACAGAAGTAACTGGAGTCACCCCGCATGATTCGATCACACGTATTGGTTTGCGGCGGCGCCGGGTGTCTCAGCTCGGGCTGTCACGCCGTCCAAGAGACGCTCGTCGCCGAACTCAAGAAACGCAGCTTGGCCGACGAAATCCAAATGACGGTCACCGGCTGCATGGGACCGTGCGACCTCGGCCCGGTCATCCTCGTGTTGCCCGACGGCACGTTTTACCAGCGTGTCAGCGCGGACGATGTGCCGGAACTGGTCGAGGAACATTTCGTCAAAGGCCGGCCTTGCGAGCGACTGCTGCCGAAGGCCGAGATCGGCGACAACGTCGTCACCACCGCGCGCGACTTCGCATTCCTCGCGAAGCAGACGAAAATCATTCTCGAAAATTGCGGACTCATAGACGCCGAAAAAATTGAGGAGTACATCGGTCGCGACGGTTACGCCGCGCTCGGCAAAGTCCTCACCTCGATGACGCCCGAGCAGGTCATCGCCGAAGTCAAAGCCAGCGGCCTGCGCGGTCGTGGCGGCGCCGGGTTCCCGACCGGCGTGAAATGGGAACTCATGTCCCGCGCGCACCTTACGCCGAAATACATCATCTGCAACGCCGACGAAGGTGACCCCGGCGCGTTCATGAACCGGGCCGTCCTCGAAGGCGACCCGCATCGCGTCATCGAAGGCATGGCCATCGGCGGCTACGCGATGGGCGCGAACCGCGGATTCATTTACATCCGCGCCGAGTATCCGCTCGCCATCAAACGCCTCCAGATCGCGATTGACCAAGCGTACAAACTCGGTTTGCTCGGCAAGAATTTGTTCGAGAAAGGTTTCAACTTCGACCTCGAGCTTCGCATCGGTGCCGGCGCGTTCGTTTGCGGCGAGGAAACCGCGCTCATGCGTTCCATCGAAGGACGCCGCGGCCAACCGATGCCGCGGCCGCCGTTCCCGGCGCAGCGCGGTCTCTGGGGCAAGCCGACCAACATCAATAATGTCGAGACTTGGGCCGCCATCCCGCTTGTCATCCGCAAAGGCGCCGCGTGGTATTCCGCCATCGGCACCGAGCGTACGAAAGGCACAAAAGTTTTTGCGCTCGCCGGCAAGATCAAGAACACCGGCCTCGCCGAGGTTCCGTTCGGCACGCCGTTGCGCGACATCATTTACGAAATCGGCGGCGGCATCCCCAACGGGAAACAACTCAAAGCCGTCCAGACCGGCGGCCCGTCCGGCGGCGTCATTCCCGCCGCGCATCTCGACACGCCCGTCGAGTACGAAACGCTTCAAAAGCTCGGCTCGATCATGGGTTCCGGCGGCATGGTCGTCGTGGACGAAGACGGCTGCATGGTGGATTTTGCGCGGTTCTTCCTCGAATTCTGCTGCGATGAATCCTGCGGCAAATGCCCGCCGTGCCGCGTCGGCACGAAACAGATGCTCGGCATCCTCGAAAAGATTTGCCGGGGCGAAGGACATCTCAGCGACCTCGCGTTGCTCGAAGACCTGTGCGAAACGGTCCGCTCCGCCAGCCTCTGCGGCCTCGGACAGACCGCGCCGAACCCGGTCCTCACGACGCTCCGCTATTTCCGTCACGAGTACGAGCAACACATCCGCGAACATCGTTGTGTGGCCGGCGCCTGCAGCGCGCTTGCGATTTCGCCGTGCGAGAACACCTGCCCGCTGAACATGAACATCCCGGCCTTCCTCCAGTTGCTCAAGGAAGACCGCGTCGAGGACGCCTTCGAGCAGGTCGTGATGGACAACCCGTTGCCCGCCTCGACCGGCCGCGTCTGCCAGCATCCGTGCGAACTCCGTTGCCGGCGCGCCGGCGCGGACGCCCCGATCAACATGCGCGAGACGCACCGTTACATCGGCGACGTCGCCTACGAAGGTCCGGTCGCGAAGAAAGTTTTGAAGCGCATCCTGAAACGCAAACAGAAACCGACCGGCAAGACGATCGCCGTCATCGGCGCTGGTCCGTCGGGATTGAGCGCGGCGTTTTATCTCGCATTGCTCGGACACAAAGTCACCGTGTTCGAGAAAGCCGCCGACGCCGGCGGCATGTTGCGATACGCGCTCCCCGAATACCGCCTGCCGAAGCGGATTGTGGACAAGGAAATCGCGCTGATCAAAGCCGCGGGAGTCAAATTCCAGTTCAACACCAAGCTGACGAAGCTCGATAAGTTCGTGAAAGAGAACGACGCCGTGTTCATTGGCGTCGGCACGTGGGAGGAACAGGCGCTCGGTGTTCCGGGCGACGATGCGAAAGGTCTTTACTCCTCGCTCTCGTATCTCACCAAGCCGAAGAAGATCGGCGAGAAAGTGCTCGTCATCGGCGGCGGCAACTCCGCGATTGACGCCGCGCGCACCGCGATGCGCCAAGGCGCGGTTGTGACGATTGTGTATCGTCGCACCCGCGAGGACATGCCGGCCATCGGCGAGGAAGTTGAGCAGGCGCTCGAAGAAGGCGCGAAGCTCATCACGATGGCCGCGCCGTTGCGGCTCGTGACCGACAAGTCCGGTAAACTCACCGGCCTCGAAGTCGCCAAGACCGTCCCCGGCAAGCACGACTCGAAAGGCCGGCGCGCGCCGGTGATGACGAAGGACACCTACATCATTCCGTGCGACGCCATCATCAAAGCCATCGGCGAGAAAGCCGACAGCGCGTTGACGAAAGGTCTCGGTCTCGAAACGACCTCGTGGGGCACGGTGAAGGTTGACCCGTGGACGCTCCAGACCAGCAACCCGAAAGTCTATGCCGGCGGCGATTACGTCAGCGGCGCGGCCAACGTTGCCACGGCGATGGGTTACGGCAAGAAAGCCGCGAAGCAGATTGACCGCGCGTTGACGGGGCTCGACCGGTTCGAGGAGTTGTGGCCGAAGTTCGAGTATGACCAGACGATTCCGCCCCCGTCGCAAGGCGGAGCGCGCAATCCCGCGCGCGCGATTCCGCCCGAACAACGCGTCGGCAACACCGAAGTTTCGCCGACATTCACCGAGTGGCAGGCGAAGGCCGAGTGCCTACGCTGCCTGCGTTGCGACATCAAAGTGGAGGCGAAGTAAGACCATGATTGCCCCCAAGAAAATCTCCGTCACCATCAACGGCCAAGTCTGCGACGGCGAACAAGGTCAGACCATCCTCGACATCGCCCGCGCCCACAACATCTACATCCCGACGCTCTGCTACCTCAAGGGCCTGACGCCGTGGGGCGGCTGTCGTCTTTGCGTCGTCGAGATCGAAGGCAGCCCGAAGGTCGCCCCAGCTTGCGCGACGCCGGCGGTGGACGGCACGAAGATCACCACGCACAGCGAACGTCTCGTCAGCTTGCGGAAGGCGACGCTCGAATTGCTGTTCAGCGAACGCAACCACATCTGCCCGATGTGCGAGTACAACAAGGGCGACTGCGGCCTCCAGCATCAAGGCTACATCCACGGCATCACCGGCATCCGCTATCCGTACCTGTATCCTGCGATGCCGATTGACCTGACGGCGCCGTACTTCGGCATTGACCAGAACCGTTGCATCCTCTGCGCGCGTTGTGTCCGCACGTGCGACGAGATCGAAGGCGTCCACACGCTCGATATCGCCAACCGCGGCAGCAAGAACCAAATCGTCGTGGACATGAACACGACGTTTGGCGCGTCCGAGACCTGCACGAACTGCGGTGCCTGCGTCGTGAGTTGCCCGACCGGCTCGCTCTTCGACAAGGCCAGTGCGTTCCGCGGCCAATGGACCAGTTGCAAGCAGGTCCTGACGACGTGCACCGAATGCCCCGTCGGCTGCGGCCTGATGGTGCACACGAAAGAAAACCGCATCGTCAACGTCTGGGGCGATCCCGACAGCCCGGTCAACAAAGGCCATCTCTGCGTCAGAGGCCGGTATCAGACTTGGGCCGAGCCGCGCGAACGCATCACCACGCCGCTCATCAAAGGCAAGCCCGCGACGTGGGACGAAGCTCTTGCCGCCGTCAAGAAAGCCGCGAAGGTCAAGAAAGCGGAGAAAGCATTGCTCCTTGCTCCGCGCGTCACAAACGAGACGGCGGCTGTCGCCGCCAAAATCAGCGGCGCCGCAATGTACGTCGGTGCCAACGAAGCCGCGCTCTGCGCCGAACCGAAGTTCAGCGAGGACGCGCTCCGCAAGCTGCAGGACGCCGACGCCATCATCGTTCTCGGCGCGCAGCCGAGCCGCGACAACGGCGTCGTGGCCGCGCGCATCCGCATCGCCGTCCGCAAAGCCGGCGCAAAGCTGCTCGTGTTCCACGCCCGCAAGAGCGATTTGGATCAGTACGCCGATGTTGCCGCGAACGTCGTCAGCCTCGAAAGCAAACTTTGGGACAAGGTCAAAGCCACGCTCGCCAACGCGCAGCGCCCGGCGATTGTCTATGGCCCCAATGCGATGACGCCGATCGGCATCACCGTGATGGAGCGCCTCATCGCAATCCTCGAAACCAACGCCGGCAGCGGCGGACCGTTGCTGCTCGGCCTGCCTGTCAGCGCCAACGCGATGGCGATGTCGCAAACCGGCATCGCGGCGATCGAGGAAATCGGGCCGTGGCTTGATGCCAAGCCTCTGAAGTTCCTGCACATCGTCGCCAGCGATGCGCCCGACGGTGGCGCGAGCCTGCTTGAAGAGAAACACGTCCCGGCGTTGCTCGAACAAATCGAGTGCGTCGTCGTGCAAGCGAGCTACAAGTCGGCGTTGACGGAGAAGGCGAGCGTCGTGTTGCCCGCGACCATCTGGTGCGAGAAGTCAGGCACCGTGACGAATCTTGAGGGCCGGAAGCTGACGCTGCGGCCGGTGTTGCCCGCCGCCGGCGAGGCGCGCGATGACAAAGCGATTTTGGAGGCTGTGTTCGCATGAAGAATTGTAGCCGCGAGCCTGCTCGCAGACCGACAAAGCCGCGAACAGGTTCGCGGCTACAGAGACTGGAGAACGTTTACGCATGAGCACAAACGGTAAAGTAAAAGTGGCAACGATGTGGTTGAGCGGCTGTTCGGGCTGCCACATGTCGTTTCTCGACATTGACGAGCGGATCCTCGAACTCGTGAAGCACGTTGATATTTTGTTCAGCCCGATCGTGGACATCAAGGTCAAGGACATGCCGCGCGTGGACGTCGGCATCGTCGAGGGCTGCGTCAACAACACCGATCAGGAACACGAACTGAAGATGCTGCGCGAGCGTTGCAAGGTGCTCATCGCGCTCGGCGATTGCGCCGTCAACGGAAACATCCCGTCGTTGCGAAACCAGTTTGCGCTGCGCGACTGCCTTAGCCGCGCCTACGAGCAGACCGAGAGCACCAAGGTCGCCTGCATCCCGAACGATCCGATCGTGCCGAAGCTGTTGCCGAAAGCGCATCCGCTCCAGGAGATTGTCAAGGTGGACCTCCACATTCCCGGCTGTCCGCCCGACGCCGACTGCATCTGGTTTGCGCTCACCGAGCTGCTCGCCGGGCGCATCCCGCAATTTAACGAGAAGAACATGAGGTACGACTAGAATGACCAGCAAGACCATCCTCATCAATCCCGTGACCCGCATCGAGGGGCACGCGAAGATCACGATTCACGTGGACGCCAAAGGCAATGTGGATGACGCCCGTTTCCACGTCGTCGAATTCCGCGGGTTCGAGAAATTCTGCGAAGGCCGGCACTACACCGAGATGCCGCAAATCACGCCGCGCACCTGCGGCATTTGCCCGGTCAGCCACCTGCTCGCCAGCGCCAAGGCGTGCGATGCCATCGTCGGCCGCACGATTCCGCGCACGGCGAAGATGCTGCGCGAGTTGATGCACATGGGGCAAATCATCCAGTCCCACGCGCTCAGTTTCTTCCACCTCAGCGCGCCGGATATGTTGCTCGGCTTCGATAGCGATCCGCTGAAACGCAACGTCATCGGCCTCGTCGCCGCCGCGCCCGACATCGCCGTCAAGGGTGTGCTCCTGCGCAAGTTCGGCCAGGAAATGATCAAACTCGTCGCTGGACGCAAGATTCACGCGGACTTCCCGGTGCCCGGCGGCGTCAACAAGGCGCTCACCGCGGAGCAACACGACACGATGTTGAAGGGAATGCCGGCGGCGTTCGAGCAGGCGAAGTTCGCGCTCGATTTGCTCAAAGGCTACCACGCGAAGAACCTCGCGGAAGTCGAGGACTTCGGGAATTTCGATTCCAACTACATGGGACTCGTCCAGCCCGATGGCGCGTTGGAATTGTACGACGGCAATCTCCGGTTCTGCAACGCGAAGGGCGACGTGATTCACGATCAGATTCCGAACGCGAAGTATCTCGATTATGTAGCTGAGGCGGTTGAGCCGTGGAGCTACATGAAGTTCCCGTTCATCGCCAAGCTCGGCTACCCGCACGGCATGTACCGCGTCGGTCCGCTGGCGCGGCTGAACATTTGCAGCCATATCTCGACGCCGCAGGCGAACGCCGAGTTGAAAGTCTGGCGCGAGAAACGCCGGGTGCAGACCAGCTCCTTCTATTTCCACTGGGCGCGGCTCATCGAGATCGTGTACGCGCTCGAACGCGCGCAGCAGTTGCTCGAAGACAAGGAAATCACCAGCACCGACATCCTCGTTCCGAACCAGCCGCGGAATCCGGTTGGCGTCGGCATCGTCGAGGCGCCGCGCGGCACGCTCATCCACAATTACTGGGTCAACAAGGATGGCAAGGTCGAGCGGGTGAACCTGATCGTTTCCACCGGCCACAATAACCTCGCCATGAACAAGGGCGTCCAACACGTCGCCCGCAAATACGTCAAGGCGAAGAAGCTCAAGGAAGGGATGCTCAACCGCGTCGAAGCGGTCATTCGCTGCTACGACCCGTGCCTGAGTTGCGCGACGCACGCCATCGGCAAGATGCCGATGGTGGTGGAGTTGGTGGATGCCGACGGAACCGTGATAGATACAATGCAGAAATGAAGAAGACGTTGATCATCGGCTACGGCAACGACAGTCGCAACGACGACGGCGCCGGCTGGTTCGTCGTCAAGGAGTTGTCGAAGCTTGGTCTGCCCGGCGTGACGCTGGAGACGGCGCATCAGCTTGAGGTGGATCACGCCGATGTGATTCGCGATTACGACGAGGTTCTCTTCGTGGATGCCGCGATTCCGGAAAGCCCGGAGCCGTGGTGGACGGAGGAAGTCGATCCCGGCTTCCGCAGCCACGCCGTCGCGCATTTCATGACGCCGGGCGATGTGCTGGGGTTGTGTCGGGCGTTATACGGCAAGGCGCCGCGCGGCCGGTTGTTCAGCATCCGCGGACACGATTTCAATTTTGGGACGAAGTTGTCGCCGGAGACGCGCGAGGCGGCGATGGAGGTCGTGCGGGAGATTGTCCATGCATGAGATGAGTATCATTGAATCGCTGCTGGACGCGGTGCGCGCGGAATTGGTAAAGTATCCGGGCACACAGGTGACCGTTGTGCGCGTTCGCGTCGGCGCGTTGCGGTTGGTGGTGCCGGAAGTAATGCAGTCCTGCTACACAGCGGCAACGCTGGGCACGTCGCTCGAAGGTTCGCGGTTGGAACTGGAGGCGGTGGCTGCAACGGCGCGTTGTCCGAAGTGCCAGCACGAGTTTGCTGTGCACGAGCAGTGGTTTGAGTGTCCGAAGTGCCGGTCAGTCGGCGGCGAGTTGCTGACGGGGCAGGAGTTGGATTTGGTGAACATCGAGTTGGAGGAAACCGGGGCCGTGGCCACGGCCTGAGAGAGGAGCACACATGCCAGTCATCGCAGAAGATGCAAATGAGATTACACTGGAGAACCTGTGGAATACCCCGGAAGGCCAACGCGTGCTCAGTTGCATGCAGTGCGGCATGTGCGCCGGGACGTGTCCCTACGGCGAGGTGATGGAATATCCGCCGCGCCGGATCATCGGGATGCTCAAGGCGGGCGAACTCGACACGGTGTTGCGCAGCCAGAGTCTGCTCACGTGTGTGACCTGTTATGCCTGCATGAACAAATGTCCGCGCGGCATCCGTCTCACCGAGGTCCTGCTGCCGCTCGTGAAGGAACAGACGTTCATCCAGTTGACTGACATGCCGGCGGAACTCCAGAAGGCGCTCGAAAACACCGACCGCTACGGCAACCCGCTCGGCGAGTCGCCCCGCAAACGCGCCGACTGGGTCAAGACCTCGAAAGTTCCCGTCCGCATCCTCCCCGCTGACCGCAAGCCGACGGACGTGCTCTGGTTTGTCGAATGTTACACTGCCTATCATCCGCGCGGTCAGGACAACTGCCGGGCCACTGCGAAGCTGTTCCACGCGCTCGGTGTTGATTTTGCCATCCTCGGCCACGAGGAGAAATGCGCCGGCGAATGCGCCCGACTCACCGGCGAAACCGGCCTCTTCGACAAGTTGACCGATTACACGATGAAGTTGTTCGGCAAATACAAGTTCAACCGGCTCGTCACCTCCGGCGCGCACGCTTACGACACGTTTGTCCACCAATACAAACCGCGCGGCCTGCAACAGGACGTTGACCACACCGTCACGTTCCTCGCCAGCCGGTTGGACCAGCTCAAACCGAAGCTCAAGAAGAAACTCAACTACACCGTCACCTATCACGACCCCTGCGCGCTCAGCCGGCACAACGGCCTTTACGACCAGCCGCGCAAACTGTTGCAGGCGATTCCTGGCGTCAAGCTCGTCGAGATGGAACACAACCGCGCCAACGGCATCTGTTGCGGCGGCGGCGGCGGCGGCATGTGGCTCGACACTTATTACAAGGCCAAAGGCTACGAACGCCTCAGCGAACGCCGCGTCAAGGAAGCCATCGCCACCGGCGCCGACGTGCTCGCCGTCGCGTGTCCCTACGAAGTCTCGCGCTTCGAGGACGCGCTGAAGACGGTGGGCGGCAACAGCAAAATGATTGTCCGCGACGTGGTCGAACTGCTCGCGGAAGCACTGGAGGACTGACCATGAACATACTCGTCCTGCTCAAAATGGTTCCCGACGTCGTCGAGGAACTGGAGGTCGCCGGCGACGGCAAGTCGCTCGACACCTCGTTCCTCCGCACGATCATCAACGAACGCGACGACCACGCGCTCGAACAGGCGATCCTCCTGAAGGAACGCCACGGCGGCAAAGTCACCGTCGTCGCGCTCGATGCACCGGACATTGACGACACGTTGTTCGCCGCGATGGCGAAAGGCGCCGACCGCGCCGTCAAGATCACCGACGCGCCGGAGGGCATGACCACGCAAATGGCCGCCAAGCTTTGCGGTCAGGTCATCGCCGGGCTGTTGCCCGCCGATCTCATCCTGACCGGCGTGCAGGCGCTCGACGACCTCGACGGGCTTAGCGCCGCGCTGGTCGCCCAGCAACTCAACTTCCCCTACATCGGCGTTGTGACCGCTGTCACGGCCAACGGCCCGACGGCCACCGTCATCAAGGAATTCGCCGGCGGCGTGCGCGGCGAGTTTGCGGTGACGTTGCCTGCCGTGCTTGGCGTGCAGGCGGCGGAGAAACCGCCCCGTTACGTGCCCGTCGCGAAGGTGCGCGCCGTGATGAAAACGAACAAGATCGAGACCGTTGCTGCGCCCGGCGAGGCCGGCGCGGCGCAGATTGAAGTCCGGCAACTGGCCAAACCCGTGGTGAGCAGCCATGCCGAGATGTTGGAAGGCTCGCCCGAAGAAGCCGCCGGCAAACTCGTCGAACTGCTGGCCCAACGCGGTCTGCTCTAAAGGAGAACGACACCATGGCAACCAACATCTGGGTTCTCGCTGAAACATGGCGCGGTCAGGTCACCGAGACCACGCTCGAACTGTTGACGCTCGGCCGCGAAGTCGCCGGCCAATGCGGCGGCAAACTTGAAGCCGTCCTGCTCGGCGACAAATCGCTCGCCGCCTCGCTCGGCGCCGCCGACAACGTCCTTTGCGCCGACAACGTCGAACCAACGCCGGAAGCCGTCGCGGCGGCGCTCGCGCAACTCGTCAAGGAACGCCAGCCGCAGGCCGTGCTCGTTCCGTGGACGAACCTCTCGATGGACGCCGGCGCCCTCGCGGCGGCGCAGTTGAACGTGCCGTTCGTCAACGGCTGCAAAGACCTCAAAGCCGATGCCGGCACGCTCGTCGCGCAGTGCGTCGTCTATGGAGGCAAACTCGAAGCCGCTGTCGCCGCCACGACCCCTTCGACGTTGTTTGGCGTGTTGCCGGGGTCGCGTCCCGCTGCATCTGCCAGCAATGCTTCATCGGTCACGGATGTCGCGGTGACCCTGCCGGAGGCGAAGGTGAAATTCACCAAGTATCTCGAACCCGAAGCCGGCGATGTGGACATCACGCAGAAGGATGTGCTCGTGGCCGTTGGCCGCGGTATCCAGCAGCAGGACAACCTCGAACTGGCCGAAGGCATCGCCAATGTGCTCGGCGGCGCGGTGTGCGGTTCGCGCCCGGTGATTGACCAGGGCTGGCTGCCGTTGTCGCGGCAGGTCGGCAAGTCCGGCATGTCGGTCAAACCGAAGCTCTACTTGATGCTCGGCATCAGCGGCGCGCCCGAACACGTTGAGGGGATGAAGAACGCCGGGTTGATTGTGGTAATCAACACCGACGCCAACGCGCCGATCTTCAACGTCGCGCACGTCGGCATCAACGCCGACCTGTTTGAGGTTGTGCCGGCGTTGACGGAGAAACTCAAGGCCGCCAAGGGAGGAGCCTGACGCCCATGGAACCGATCCGGCCAATCTTCTATAACATCCACGAGCACTACCGCTGGGCCGAGTACACCCAGTATGTGTTGGGTGGGTTGGTCGCGATTCTGTTCCTGTGGGGCACGTGGCAACACGTCCGCAAGTGGCGGCTCGGCAAGCCGGAGAAGGTTGCGTTCGCGTGGAAGGAGCGACTTGTTGCGTTCATCAAGTTCGCGATGTTTCAAGGCCGGCTCGCGTCGGACCGCTACGCGCTGGCGATGCATCTGGCGATCTTCTTCGGCATGGCGTTCCTGTTCCTCGGCACGGCGCTGGCGACGATTGACCTCGATGTCACCCACCTGATGTTCGGCTTCCAATTCCTGCGCGGGAATTTCTATCTCGCGTTCAAGCTGGTGCTCGACATCTTCGCCGTCGCGCTCATCGGCGGGCTGGCGCTGGCGTTTTACCGGCGCTACGTGCTGAAGCCAGAACGGTTGAAGAATCTGGTTTATCCGACCTTCCCGCTCGATTCGTTTTATCTGCTGGCGATCCTGATGGCGATTGCGGTGACAGGTTTCGTCGTCGAGGCGTTGCGGCTCGCGGCGTCGCAGCCGGCATGGGCGGGCTGGTCCCTCGCGGGCAACGTGCTGGCGAAGGCGTTCCGTCCGCTTGGCGGCGACACGCTGCGGACGTTGCACTTCCTGTTCTGGTGTCTGCATGGGTTGCTGGCGTTCGCGTTCATTGCGCTCGTGCCGCATTCCAAGGCGTTCCATCTCGTGTCGTCGGCGGTCAGCATCTGGCTGCGCAACCTCGGCCCGACCGGCGCGTTGCCCGCCGCCGAGGCGACCGGCGTGGCGAAGCTGGAGGATTTCACGTGGCGGCAACTGTTGCAGTTCGACGCCTGCACGTGGTGCGGTCGTTGTCAGGACCAATGCCCCGCGCACGCCAGCGGCCAGCCGCTCTCGCCGAAAAATGTGATTTTGCAATTGAGCGCGGGCAAGCTGGTATCCGCGCCGGAACTTTGGGCGTGCACGACCTGCCGGGCGTGCGAGGAGATTTGCCCGGTGTTCATCGAACAGCCGCGCGCCATCGTGGACATGCGCCGGCATTTGGTCAGCGAAGGACAGATCGAGAAAGGGTTGCAGGAGGCGCTGACGAAGCTGGGCCGATACGGAAATTCGTTCGGCCAATCGGATCGCGCTCGCGCCAAGTGGACGCAAGGGCTGACGTTCAAGGTCAAGGACGCGCGCAAGGAGCCGGTCGAGTATTTGTGGTTCGTTGGCGACTATGCCAGCTACGATCCGCGTCTCCAGCCGGTGACGCGCACGACCGCGAACGTCTTCCAGCAGGCGGGCGTGAACTTCGGCATTCTCTACGAGGGCGAGCGGAACTCCGGCAACGACGTCCGTCGCGTCGGCGAGGAAGGGTTGTTCGAGATGTTGCGCGAGAAAAACATGCAAGCCATCGGCAAGGCGCAGTTCCAGAAAATGGTGACGACCGACCCGCACAGCCTGCACGCGCTGAAGAACGAATACGACAGCTTGAAAGTGGTCCATTATACCGAGTTGCTCGACGAGCTGCTTCAGGCCGGCAAGCTCAGGCCGCAACGCCAGCTTGGCGTGACGGCGACGTATCACGATCCGTGTTACCTTGGCCGGTACAACGGCGTCTATGATGCGCCGCGCCGGGTGTTGGCGGCATTGGGCGTGAAACTGGCCGAGATGCCCCGCAATCGTTGCCGGAGTTACTGCTGCGGCGCCGGCGGCGGACGCGTGTGGATGGAGGACACCGGCGAGATCAAGGAACGGCCCGCCGAGAGCCGCGTGCGCGAGGCGGCGGCATTGGGCGTGAACATGCTCGTGGTCGCCTGCCCGAAGGATTTGGTGATGTTTCAGGACGCGATCAAGACGGCGGGCCTCGAAGGCAAGCTGGTGGCGAAGGATTTGATGGAATTGGTGGAGGAGGCGTTGAAACCCTGAACGACGCGACAAACAACAAGCCCGGCGGCTGCCTGCTGCGGATGCCGATGGGAACGAAGCTGACGCTCAGCTTCGTGTCCATCATCGTCATCATCAGCGCGATGTTCGTTGTGGTGGGCATCCGTTTGATCGGCAACCGCGTGTTGGCGGAGGCGCAGGAAAAGGTCACGCTCGACTTGAACGCTGCGCGCGAGATTTACAACGGCCGGCAGACTCGCGTCTATGATTCGGTGCGGTTCTTGGCCGACCGTTACATGCTGATGAACCCGGCGCTGGCAGGCGATGTCCAGCGCGCGGCGGAGGAATTGACCCGCATCAAGGAGCGCGAGGGGCTGGACGTGTTGGCGGTGACGGACAAGAACGGCGTCGTCCTGTTGCGCGCTGGCAACGGGGGACAGAAGGGCGACAACCAGGGCCACGACGATTTGGTGCGGGCTGCGCTCGACAAGAAGAAACCGGTCGTCGCCACCGTGATTGTGAAGGCGGACGATTTGCGGAAGGAATCGCCGGCGCTGGCGGAGCGGGCGCGGTTTGAATTCATCCCGACGCCGAAAGCGCGGCTGCGCGCCGAGACGGAGGAGACGGCGGGGATGATGTTGAAGGCGGCGGCGCCGGTGTTTGATCCGCAGCGGAACCTGGTCGGGGTCGTCTATGGCGGGGTGCTGTTGAACCGCAACTTCGAGTTGGTGGACAAAATCAAGAACACCGTTTATCAGGACGTTGTGTATCAGGGCAAGGACATCGGTACGGCCACGATTTTTCTGGATGACCTCCGCATCGCCACCAACGTTCACAACGAGGACGGCTCGCGCGCCGTCGGCACGCGCATATCGGAGGATGTGTATGATCAGGTGGTGCGGGCCGGCAAGCCGTGGCTGGGCCGGGCGTACGTTGTGAACGCCTGGTACATCACCGCCTACGAGCCGATCCGCAGCCTCGGCAACAACATCATCGGCATCCTGTACGTTGGCCTGCTGGAACAGAAGTACCTCGATATCAAACAGAGGGCGGTGCTGGCGTTTCTCGGTATCACGCTGGTGGGCGCGGCCGGGGCGCTCGTGTTGTCGTTTTTCATTTCGCGCAAGGTTTCCAGCGCCGTCGGCAAACTCGTGTCCGCCTCCCGCGAACTGGCGCACGGCAACCTCGATGCCACCGTCGAGATCCGCTCCAACGACGAGCTGCACGAGTTGGCCGACACGTTCAATTCGATGGCCGTGGCGTTGAAGAAGCGCGATGAGAAGCTCAAGGAGTTCGCCCGCACCAAGATCATGGAGTCGGAGCGGCTGGCGATCGTCGGCCAGTTGGCGGCGGGCGTGGCGCACGAGCTGAACAACCCGATGCAGGGTATCGTGACCTATTCGTATTTGTTGCTGGAGGAAACACCCGACGGGAATCCCTCGCGCGAACTGGCGCAGAAGATCGTGACGCAGGCCAAACGCTGCACCGGCATCGTGCGCGGCCTGCTGGATTTCTCCCGGCAGCGCAAGCCGCAGAAACGTTCCATCAACATCCACAACATCCTCAACGACTGCATCTCGCTGGTCAAACACCAGTCGTTGTTCCACAACATCGAGATCCTCCCTACGTTCGCGCCGGAACTGCCCATGGTGGTGGTGGACCCGACGCAGATGCAGCAGGTCTTCATGAACCTCATCATCAACGCCGCCGAGGCGATGAACCACGGCGGACAATTGCGGATCACGTCCCGCGTCAACGCCGCCGACAAATGCGTCGAGATCGAGGTCACCGATACCGGCCACGGCATCAGCGCGGAACACATGGAGCGCATCTTCGATCCGTTCTTCACGACCAAGGAAGCCACGCACGGCACCGGGCTGGGCTTGGCCATCAGTTTTGGCATCATCAAGGAACACCAGGGAACCATTTCCGTCGAAAGCGAAGTCGGCAAGGGCACGACCTTCACCGTGCGGCTGCCGATCACTGTGGAGGAGAAAGCCTGATGGGTAACGAGACACACAAAGTTTTGCTGATTGACGACGAGGAAGTCGTGCTCGATTCCTGCACCCGGATGTTGCGCGGCGGCCACTACGAGGTGAAGACCGCCATGGACGGCGCCAAAGGCGTCGCGCTCGCCAGGGAGTTCCACCCCGACCTCGTCATCGTGGACCTGAAGATGCCCGGCATCTCCGGGCTGGAAGTGCTCGAACAAATTCAGACCTTCGATCCGACCATCTCCAGCATCATGCTCACCGGCTTTGCCACCGTCGGCAGCGCCGTGGACGCGATGAAGAAGGGCGCCTGCGATTTCCTGCCGAAACCGATCACACCCGACGAGTTCCGGCTCGTCGTCGCCCGCGCGCTGGAACGGCGGCGGCTGATTCTGGAGACGCAGGCGTTGCGGCGCGAAAAGGAAATGTTGCGCGAGCAGTTCGCCGCCATCGTGTCGCACGAATTGAAGTCGCCGCTCGGCGCGATGCAACAGAACCTGTTCGTGCTCGCCGAGGAACTGTCCGACAAGCTCAACGACGAACAGCGCCAGCGACTGGAGCGGATGAAAGTCCGCGTGACCGACCTGATGAAGCTCATCCAGACGTGGCTGCGGCTGATTTCCGCCGACATCGGCAAGATCCGCGAGAGTTTCCAGCCGGTGGCGGTGAAAGATGTCGTCGCAAAAAGCGTCGAGAGCGTCCAGAACGAAGCCACACGCAAAGCCATCGGGATAACCACCGAAGGCGCCGACGCGCCGTGCCGGGTCAACGGTGACGAAGGCACGCTCGCGCAGGCGCTCACCAACATCCTCGGCAACGCCGTCAAATACTCGCGCAGCGGCACCGAAGTGCAGGTGCGCGTCGGCGAGGAAGCCGGCCAGGTTGTCATCGCCGTCGCCGACGCCGGCGTCGGCATCGCGGCGGACGAACTGCCGCATGTGTTTGAGGATTTCTATCGCGCCCCATCGTCGGCGAAAGGCCAGCAGGGGACCGGCCTCGGCCTGCCGTTGAGCCGGCGGATTGTGGAGGCGCACGACGGAACCATTTCAGTGACCAGTGAACCCGGCAAAGGCAGCACGTTCACGATCCGGCTGCCGGCGCTGAAAACCAGTTAAGGAGGAAACAGATGAGCGAAACCAAACAACTGTTGATCATAGACGATGACCCCGATTACGTGGACGGGATCAAAGCCATCCTGACGCGCGCCGGCTATGCGGTCGAGGCTGCGTACAACCCGAAGTCGGGCATGGAGATGTTGAAATCGAAACCGTGGGACATGATTCTGCTGGACGTGATGATGGGGCGCGGCGCCGAGGGCATCATGATCGCCCGCCAGATCGGCAAGGACCCGAAGCTGCGCGAGACGCCGCTGTTGATCATCACCGGCATCCGCGAACAGATCGCGTTCCTGTTCCCCGGCGAGCCGGTTCATCCGCATTTCGTCGCCACCGACGAGCTGATGGAGAAGCCGGTGGACCCGAAGTTGTTGCTGGACCGGGTCAGCGCGCTGCTGAAGGCGGCAGAAGCCAAGAGAGCAAAGGCGAAATAATCATGGCTGACAAACCCACATTCCGCGAGGAAATCGCCGGCGTGCTGCACGCTTCGATGGGCAATCCGCTCGACGTGTGCATGCAATGCGGCACTTGCTCCGGCACCTGCCCGGTCGCGTCGGGCGGGTTCATGGACAACAGTCCGCGCCGGATCATCGCGATGATCAACGCGGGCCTCAAGGAGCGCGTCCTGAAAAGCAACACCTACTGGTATTGCGCGTCCTGTTATCACTGCACGGTGCGTTGCCCGCGCGGCATTGACATCACCGAGTTGATGTACGGACTGAAACGCTACACCGTCTGGCACGCCAAGACCCAGGAAGGCATGATCGGCCCGGTCTTCTCGGAGACATTCGTGAAGATGATCGTCCGCACCGGCCGCTCCTACGAGCCGGTGCTGGCGACGAGCTACCTGTTCACGCTCGGTGTTCCGGAAATGCTCCAGGAAGCCCAGACCGCCACGAGCTTGATGTTGAAAGGCCGGTTGCCGTTGTTGCCGGCGCGCATCAAGCGGCTCGACAACTTCAAGAAGGTCCTCAAACGCATCATCCCGCTGGGAGACCCTGACGAATGAAGAAATACGCTTATTTCCCCGGCTGTTCGCTGGAAAAGATGGCGAAGAGTTACCACGACTCCGCCATCGAAACGCTGCGCCGGCTCGACGTCGAACTGGAGGAACTCGAAGACTGGAACTGTTGCGGCGCGACCGCGTATTTCCACGTGGACGAGTTGCTCGCTTACACGCTCGGCGCCCGCAACCTCGCGATGGCCGAGAAACAGGGCCGCGATCTCGTCGCGCCGTGCAGCGGTTGCTACAAGAACATGTTCGCCACGCGCGCCCACCTCCAGCACGAGCCGGCGCTGGCCGACCACATCAACTTCGCGCTCGAAGCCGACAACCTGAAGTTCACCGGCACGAGCGCGGTCCGGCACCTGATCGAAGTGTTCGTGCAGGACGTCGGGCTGGCCGCCGTGAAAGCGAAGGTCACGAAGCCGCTCAAAGACCTGCGCGTCGCGACATACTATGGCTGCCAGATTTTGCGTCCGCGCAAAGACCACGAGGACGTTGAGCAGGCGCATTTCTTCGAGGACTTGATGGCGGCCATCGGCGCGACGCCGGTGGAGTTTTCGATGAAGCTGCGCTGCTGCGGCGGGGCGTTGATCATCACGAACCGCAAGGCCGCGCTCAGCCTCGTGCGCAACCTCCTGCAAAGCGCCGCCGCGGTGAAAGCGGACGTGATCGCCACGGCGTGTCCGCTTTGTCAGGTCAACCTCGAATGTTACCAGAAGTTGGTAAACCAGGAGTTCGGCACCAACTTCAATCTGCCGGTGATGTATTTCACGCAACTGATCGGGCTGGCGTTCGGTCTGCCGCCCAAACAACTGGGGATCGGCACCGAGCTGGTCTCCGCCGAACCTGTCATCTGCCACGCGCGCAGCAACCAAAAGGAGAACCTATGAGCAATCGAATTGGAGTCTATGTCTGCCACTGCGGCACCAACATCGCCAGCATGGTGGACGTGAAGGCCGTGGCCGAATACGCCGCCACACTGCCCGGCGTCGCGCTGGCGCGCGATTACAAATACATGTGCTCTGACCCCGGCCAGACGCTGATCCAGCAGGACATCAAGGAACACAAGCTCGACCGCATCATTGTGTCGGCGTGTTCGCCCCTGCTGCACGAGCACACGTTCCGCAACGCCACCAAGCAGGGCGGCATCAACGAATACTTCTTCCAGATGGTCAACATCCGCGAGCACGACGCGTGGGTCCACACCGACCGCGCGAAAGCCACGGAGAAGGCCAAGGACCTGATCCGCGCCGCCGTGCATCGCGTTCCGTTCCACAAACCGCTGGAGAAGAAATCGGTGCCGATCAAGTCCGACGTGCTGATTGTCGGCGCCGGCATCGCCGGCATCCACGCGGCGCTCACGCTGGCCAACGCCGGCAAGAAAGTCTATCTCGTCGAACGCGAGCCGACCATCGGCGGCCACATGGCGAAGTTCGACAAAACCTTCCCGACGCTTGATTGCGCCGCGTGCATCCTGACGCCGAAGATGACCACCGTGAAAACGCACCCGAACATCACGATGTGGACGTACTCCGACGTCGTGAAGGTGGACGGTTTTGTCGGCAACTACAAGGTCACTGTCCGCCGCAACCCGCGTTACATCATCGAGGACCTCTGCGTCGGTTGCTCCGAGTGCGTCGCGGCGTGCGTGTTCAAGGAACCGAAGTTCCCCGACGAGTTCAACCTCGGCCTCGGCAAACGCAAACCCGTTTATCTGCCGTTCCCGCAGGCCACGCCGCTCGTGGCGGTCATTGACCCGGAGACCTGCATCCAGCTCAAGACCGGCAAATGCAAGAAGACCTGCGTCGAAGCTTGCGGCGACCGCAAAGCGATTGACTTCAATCAAAAGGCCGAGATGAAGGAGATCGAAGTCGGCACCATCATCCTCTCGACCGGCTTCAAGGTTTTCGACGCAAAACGGATTCCCTACTACGGCTACGGCGCTTACTCCGGCGTTTACACCTCGCTCGAAATCGAGCGCCTCGTCAACGCCAGCGGCCCGACCGGCGGCGAACTCGTCCTGCGCAACGGCCAGAAACCGAAATCCGTCGCCATCGTGCATTGCGTCGGCAGCCGCGACGAGAACACCAACAAATATTGCTCGCGCGTCTGCTGCATGTATTCGCTGAAGCTCGCCCACCTCGTCAAGGAACGCACCGGCGCCGATGTCTATAACTTCTACATTGACATGCGGACGCCCGGCAAAGGCTTCGAGGAGTTTTACTCCAAAGTCTCCGGCGAAGGCGTCCACATGATCCGCGGTAAGGTGGCCGACGTGTTCCTCGAAAATCCGGCCGACAAAAACGGCCGACTCATCGTGCAGGCGGAGGACACGTTGCTGAACATCATGCGGAAAGTGCCGGTGGACATGGTCGTGCTCGGCGTCGGCCTCGAAGCGCAGGGCGATGCCAACGACGTGCGCCGGCAATTCAATATCTCCTGCTCCACCGAAGGCTGGTTCCTCGAACGCCATCCGAAACTGGCGCCGGTGAACACGTTCACCGACGGCATCTTCCTCGCCGGCTGTTGCCAGGGACCGAAGGACATTCCCGACACCGTCGCCCAAGCCGGCGCGGCGGCGGCGGAGGCGCTGGCGTTGATTGACGCCGGCTCGATTGAGTTGGAGCCGAACACGGCGTTTGTCGTCGAACAGGAATGTTCGGGTTGCAAGACCTGCATCCCGATGTGCCCCTACACGGCCATCAGCCGCAACGAAGAAAAGAAAATCGCTGTCATCAACGAGGCCCTCTGCAAAGGCTGCGGCACCTGCGTCGCCGCCTGCCCCAGCGGTGCCATCAAACAGAATCTCTTCGAGGACGACGAAATCTTCGAGGAAATCAACGGAGTGCTTGCCCATGTCTGAATCCACCACCACGTTTGAACCGCGCATCGTTGCGTTCTTCTGCAACTGGTGCACGTACACCGCCGCCGATCTCGCCGGCGTTTCCCGCATGAAATACGCCCCCAACATCCGCGTCGTCCGCCTGATGTGTTCGGGCCGGCTCGACCCGCAGTTCGTCATGGCCGCGTTTGCCAAGGGCGCCGACGGCGTCCTCATCGGCGGCTGCCATCCCGGCGATTGCCATTACGTCGAGGGCAACTACAAGGCGTTGCGACGCGTGACGCTCTTGAAACGGATGCTCGCCGACCTCGGCATCGAGGAGGACCGGTTCCGGCTCGAATGGATCTCGGCGAGCGAAGGCGACAAGGTCAAGCACGTCGTCAATGAGATGGTCGCGAAGGTCCGCGCGCTCGGCCCGCTCGACATGCCCGGCAAACACACCGACTGGGACAAGGAAATGGAAGAGCTTGAAGCCCACGTCAACAACAGCCAGAAGGAGATTCCCGCCCATGTCCACTAAACCCAAAATCGGTTTTTACTGGTGCGCCAGTTGCGGCGGCTGCGAAGAGTCTGTCGTTGATTTGGCCGAGGACGTCTTGATGGTCACCGCCGCGGTGGACATTGTGTTCTGGCCATGCGCGATGGACTTCAAGAAGGCTGACGTCGAGGCGATGGCTGACAAGAGCATTGTCGCCACGTTGCTGAACGGCGCGATCCGTTCCAGCGAACAGGAAGAGATGGCGCACCTGTTGCGTCGCAAGAGTCAGGTGCTCATCGCCTACGGCTCGTGCGCCCACACCGGCGGCATTCCCGCGCTCGCCAACCAGTGCACGCGCGAACAGATCATGAAGTACGTCTATGAAGACGCGCCGACGATGGTCAACGACCAGAAGACGCATCCGCAGACGCATTTCAAGGAGGACGGCCGCGAGACAGAGTTGCCAACGCTCCGCAACGTTGTGCGCGCGCTCGATCAGGTCGTGGATGTTGACTACTACATTCCCGGCTGTCCGCCGCCGCCGGCGCTGCTGAAGAACGCGGTGCTCGCGCTGCTCAGCGGCAAGCTGCCGCCGAAAGGCAGCGTGCTCGCGCCGAACATCGCCGTTTGCCAGCAGTGCAAACGCAACGACAGCAAACCGCAGGACATCAGCCTCATCGAGTTCAAGCGTCCGCACCAGATCATCGCCGACCCGGAGAAATGTCTGCTCGCGCAAGGCCTCCCCTGCCTCGGCCCCGCGACGCGCGGCGGGTGCGACGCCGTTTGCATTCAGGGCAACATGCCGTGCACGGGTTGCTTCGGTCCCGTGGACAACGTCCATGATCACGGCGCGAAGATTCTCAGTTACCTCGCCTCCACCGCCGCCGGCAAGGAGGAGAAGGACATCACCAAGACGCTGGCCGGCATTCCCGACCCGGTCGGCACGTTCTACCGCTACGGCTTGGCCAAATGCTCATTGAGAGGGAAAATCCATGCCTGAAGCCAATGAGTATCCCGGTTACTGGCGTGGGAAAACCCCGTGCTGGGTGATGCTTGGCTGCTCGCGATACGCCTACGAACGATGCGACGCATACTTGCATCCCGAAACGCCCTGCTGGGAGCAGAAAGTGACGTGTTGCGAGGAAGTCCTGCGTATCCCGAAGGACTGCCAGCATTGCATCGTGTACAAGGTTTATCACAACCAGGAAATGATGGACGCCGCCGCGTTCTATTGAAAGGAATACAACATGAATGATCCCGTGAAACAGATTTGGAACCAAGGCCAACAAAACGCCGCCGCCGCGTATAAAGCGCGCCGCGTCGCCATTGACCCGATCACGCGCCTCGAAGGCCATGGCAAAATTGACATCCACCTCGACGAGAAAGGCGATGTCCAACGCGCCTACTTCCAAGTGCCCGAACTGCGCGGCTTCGAGGTCTTCTCGATTGGCCGCCCCGCCGAGGACATGCCGCAAATCACCTCCCGCATCTGCGGCGTCTGTCCGACCGCCCACCACATGGCCGGCGTGAAGACGCTCGACGACCTCTACAAAGTCGAGCCGACCTCCGCCGCCAAGAAACTCCGCGAGCTTGTGTACAGCACGTTCATGCTCGAAGACCACGCCCTGCACGTCTATATCCTCGGCGGCCCCGACTTCATCGTCGGTCCCGACGCGGATCCGGCGTTGCGCAACGTCGTCGGCGTCATCCAGAAAGTCGGCCTCGAAATCGGCAAACGTGTCATCACCACGCGCCGTCGTCTCCGTGAGTTGATCGCCTACCTCGGCGGCAAAGTCATTCACCCGGTGCTCGGCCTGCCCGGCGGCGTTGCCAAGGGCATGTCGCCGCAAGACCTGCCGCAGTTCCAGCAACTCGGCAAGGACGCGCTCGACTTCGCGCAGTTTACGCTTCAAGTTTTCAAGGACATCGTCCTCAAGAACGACGCCTACGTCAAGCTCATCACCTCCGACGACTACACACACAAAACCTATTACCTCGGCATGGTTGACGCCAACAACAAGGTCAACTTCTACGACGGCAAGATCCGCGTCGTCACCCCCGCCGGCAAAGAGTACGCCAAGTTCGACATCCAGCAGTACAAAGACTTCGTTGCCGAACACGTCGAGCCGTGGAGCTACATGAAGTTCTGCTTCCTCAAGCCGGTCGGTTGGAACGGATTCACCGAAGGCGACAAGAGCGGCATCTATTCCGTCGCGCCACTCGCGCGTCTCAACGCCTCCGACGGCATGGCCACACCGCTCGCGCAGAAAGCCTACGAAGAATTCTACGCCACACTCGGCGGCAAGCCCGTCCATCACACGCTGGCGAACCACTGGGCGCGTTGCATCGAGATCATCTACGCGGCCGAGCGGATGAATGAATTGCTCAACGATCCGGAAATCACCAGCAAGGACATCCGTTGCCTCCCGACGCAGAAACCGACCGTCGGCATCGGCGTCGTCGAAGCCCCGCGCGGCACGCTCATCCACGAGTATCACACCGACGACAACGGCATCCTCACGAAAGCCAACCTCATCGTCGCCACGCAAGGCAACGCCGCCCGCATGGCGATGAGCGTCGAGAAAACCGCGAAAGGATTGATCCACGGCGGCAAGGTTGATCAGGGATTGCTCAACAAGGTTGAGATGGCGTTCCGCGCCTACGACCCGTGCCTCGGTTGCGCCACGCACGCCATCGGCAAGACGCCGATGATCGTGACCATTCGCGACGCGCAGGGCAACGTGGTGCAGACGTTGCGGCGCGACTGACGTTTTGATGAACATCAAAGTCTTGCGGAATGTGCTGGAAGCAAACGACCAGTTGGCGGTCCGCATCCGCCAGCAACTGGCCGCCCGCCGCATCACCGCCATCAACATCATCAGCTCCCCCGGCGCCGGCAAGACGTCGCTGCTCGAACGCACGATTCCGCTGCTGAAACAATTCCGCATCGGCGTCCTCGAAGGCGACATCGCCACCACGCGCGACGCCGAGCGCATCGAGAAACTCGGCGTCCCCGTCGTCCAGCTCCTGACCGGCGGCGCCTGCCACCTCGAAGCCACACTCATCCAGCGTGGCCTCGGCGAACTGAACCTCGACGCCATCAACCTCCTCATCATCGAGAACGTCGGCAACATCGCGTGTCCCGCCGAATTCGACCTCGGCGAGAACGCCAAGGTCGGCATCCTCAGCGTCACCGAGGGCCACGACAAACCGGCGAAGTATCCGCTCCTCTTCCACGAAGTCGCCGCGCTCGTCCTCAACAAGATTGACCTCCTGCCATACACCGATTTCGACTACGCGAAGTTCGAGGCTGATTTCAGGAAGCTCAACGCCGCCGCCCCGATCTTCAAGCTCTCCTGCCGCACCGGCGAGGGTCTCGGCGACTGGGTCCACTGGCTCGAACACGTCGCTGAGGGTGAGATTCACGTCCACCCACACACTCACTCACACGTCGAAGGCGTCGCACCGCACAGCCATCCGCACCGATGAAGACTCGTGTGCAGGCGAAGATTGTTGGCCGTGTCCAAGGCGTCGGCTTTCGCCCGACCGTTTATCGGTACGCCACCGAGCTTGGCCTTGCCGGTTTCGTCCGCAACGACCCGCAGGGCGTCATCCTCGAAGTCGAGGGCGAATCGGAAAACGTCATCGCCTTCCTCGACCATCTTCAACACGAACCGCCACGCCAAGCCATCATCACCAGCGTCGAGACACACGCGGTAGCGCCGCGCGGCGACGAAAAGTTCGAGGTCGTCGAGTCTGAACCTGATGGTGCCGCCGAAGTCCACATTTCCCCCGACCTCGCCACGTGCGACGACTGCCTCCGCGAGTTGAACGACCCGCAAGACCGCCGGCACGGCTACCCGTTCATCAACTGCACCAACTGCGGCCCGCGCTTTACCATCATCCGCGACCTGCCGTACGACCGCGCCAACACCAGCATGGCCGGCTTCACGATGTGTCCACCGTGCGGCTACGAGTATCACGATCCGCACGACCGCCGGTTCCACGCCCAGCCGGACGCATGCGAAAAATGTGGTCCGCGCCTCAGCATGCCGATCGGCGAAGCGATTCGCCTGCTGCAAGACGGACAGATCGTCGCCATCAAGAGCCTCGGTGGATTTCATCTTGCTTGCACGCTCGACGCCGTTGCCAAGCTCCGGCTGCGAAAACATCGTCCGCATAAACCGTTTGCCGTCATGTTCCGCGACATTGACGCCGTGAAACACTACTGCGAAGTCAGCGAAGCCGAGGAAGCCGAACTTCTTTCCGTCGCCCGTCCCATCGTCATCCTGAAGTCGAAGCGGTCGCCGGTTTCGCCTGATTCCCCGACCGTCGGCGCATTTCTGCCGTACACGCCGATTCACCACCTATTGATGCAGCATTTCGACGCGCTGGTGATGACCTCCGGCAATCTCGCCGAGGAACCGATTGCCAGCGACGACGCCGAACTGCCGCACGTCGCTGACGCCGTGCTGACGCACAACCGCCCCATCGTCCACAAGTGCGATGATTCCGTCGTGCGTATCGTCAATGGCCAGCGCCAGTTCTTCCGTCGTGCCCGCGGCTTCGCGCCGAACGCGATCCGATTCGCCGACGACTGCGCACACATCCTTGCCGTTGGCGGCGAGTTGAAGAGCACGTTCTGCCTCACCCGAAACGGCTTTGCGTTTCTCTCGCAGCACATTGGCGACTTGAAGGAGTTGAAGACGGTCGAGTATTTCGAACGCGAGATTGCCGAGTGGCAACGCCTGATGCGCGTCGCGCCGGTGGCCATCGCTCACGATTTACACCCCGGCTATCGCTCGACCCGGTGGGCGCAGAAGCAGGCGGTGAAGCTGATTCCGGTTCAGCACCACCACGCTCACATCGTCAGCGTGATGGCGGAGCACAATCTGCACGGCGAAGTCATTGGCGTCGCGCTCGATGGCACCGGCTACGGAACCGATGAGACAGTGTGGGGCGGAGAATTTCTCGTGGCGACCCGCGCCGATTTCGAGCGGGTTGCCCACTTCAAACAATACCGGCTCCCCGGCGGCGAAAAGGCCATCGAGGAACCGTGGCGGATGGCAGCGAGCGTCCTCACCCAAGAAGGGCTGGTTGACATATCAACCACTGTGGTTGATATGTCAACCACCTTGGTTGTGCGGAGGATGGTGGAATCGGGATTCAATGCGCCGCTGACGTCTTCAGCAGGACGATTGTTCGATGCGGCGGCGGCGTTACTGGGGCTGTGCGACGTGGCCTCGTACGAAGCGCAGGCCGCGATTCGCCTCGAAGCAGCGGCTGACCCTGCGGTGACGGGGCATTACCCGTTCGATATCTGCGCCTCCATAAACTGTCACCCTGAGCGAAGCGAAGGGTCTCGCAATCGTTGCGGTTCAGAGGTCCTTCGCTTCGCTCAGGATGACAAAGCATGGGTATTGGATTTCGGGCAGACGATTCGTGCGTTGCTTGCCGACCGCCAACAAGTCGGGACGGGAGCAGCCCGTTTCCAAAACACCATCGTCGCTGGCGTTGTGCGCGTGTGCGAGACCGTGCGTGAGCAGCGCGGGTTGAAATGCGTCGCGTTGTCGGGCGGCGTGTTCCAGAACGAATGGATTTTGACGCGCGCGACGGCGGCGTTGCGCGAGCGCGGCTTCGAGGTGTTCACCAACACGCTCGTGCCGCCGAACGACGGCGGATTGTCGCTCGGACAGGCGGCGGTCGCCGCCGAAAGGATGAAATTACAATGTGTTTAGCGGTTCCAGCAAAAATAGTGGAGTTGAACGGCACCACGGCGACGATCTCGATTGAGGGAACGTTGCGCGAGGTGGACGTGTCGCTTGTGGATGAGCCGCGGCTCGGCGACTACGTGCTGGTGCACGCCGGTTTCGCCATCCAGAAGTGGGATGAGTCCGATTACCAGGAGTGGAAGGAGATTCAGGAATCCGTCCCGCATGAATGAGGCGCTGAACAGAATCGCCGAACTGGCGCAACGGGTCAGTCGCAACGTCACCTTCATGGAAGTGTGCGGAACGCACACGATGGCGGTATCGCGCTCCGGCCTGCGTCAGCTCCTGCCGGCGAACGTGAAGCTGATTTCGGGGCCGGGCTGCCCGGTTTGCGTGACGGACACCAGTTACCTCGACGCGGCCATCGAACTGGCGCGACGTCCGGATGTGATCGTGACGACGTTCGGCGACTTGGTGCGCGTGCCGGGCAGCGAGTCGTCGCTCGAACGCGAACGCGCCGCGGGCGCGGCGGTGCGCGTGGTTTACTCGCCGGCGGACGCGCTGTCGTTGGCGCAGGAAAACCCAGACAAACAGGTCGTGTTCCTCGGCGTCGGTTTTGAGACGACAGCGCCAACAGTGGCGTGGACGATCAAGAAGGCGGCGCAGGACGGCGTGATGAATTTCTCTGTGCTCTGCGCGCACAAAACGATGCCGTTCGCGATGGAGGCGTTGCTGAAGGACAAGGAAGTGAAGATTGACGGTTTCATTTGTCCCGGCCACGTCAGCGTCATCACCGGTGCTCAGCTTTACCGGTTCATTCCGGAGCGGTATGGCATTCCGTGCGTGGTGTGCGGGTTTGAGGCGGTGGACGTGATGAAGTGCATCGCGATGTTGCTGGCACAGATTGCGGAGGAACGCGCCGCGGTCGAGATTGAGTACACCCGCTCGGTCAATCAGACGGGTAATCCGGCGGCGCAGCAACTCATCGCCGAGGTGTTCGAGGAGAGCGACGCGGGTTGGCGCGGCATCGGCGTGATCCGGCGGAGCGGACTAGCGATTCGGAAAGAGTTTTCGCGCTGGGATGCCGGAAAGAGCGTGACGTTCCGCGAATCGTCGCCGCATCCGGGCTGCCGGTGCGGCGATGTGTTGCGAGGTGTATTGACGCCACCGGACTGCAAGCTGTTTGCAAAAGCCTGCACGCCGACGAATCCGCTGGGACCGTGCATGGTGTCGAGCGAAGGCGCGTGCGCGGCGTTCTACCGGTATGAGCGAAAGGTGGCAGCGTGAAACACGACCGAATCTTGTTAGGCCACGGTGGCGGCGGGACGTTGACGCACGAGTTGATCGAACGTTTGTTCGCGCCCGCGTTTGGGATGAAAGAGTTGGAGGACAGCGCGGTGCTGGAGTCGGCAGGACGACGGCTCGCGTTCACGACGGACTCGTATGTGGTGAAACCGTATTTCTTTCCGGGCGGCGACATCGGAAAGTTGGCGGTGTGCGGGACGGTGAACGATTTGGCGATGCAGGGGGCGGAGCCGTTGTGGTTGAGCCTTGGAATGATTTTGGAGGAAGGGCTGCCAATCGCGGACTTGGAGAAGATCGTCGCTTCGATCAAGGCGACGGCGGTGGATATTGGCGTGAAGGTTGTGACGGGCGACACGAAAGTCGTCGAGCGCGGGAAGTGCGAAGGATTGTATATCAACACGGCTGGAATCGGGCGTGTGGTGGCGGATGTTGGCAGCACGCGCGTGCGGCCCGGCGACGCAGTCATTGTGAACGGGAACCTCGGTGAACACGGTGTGGCGGTGTTGAGCCGGCGGGAGGGAATTGCGTTTCAGACGAGCGTAATCAGTGATTGCGCACCGCTCTGGAGCTTGGTACAAAATGCGCTCGTTTCGGGCGCCGAAATCCACGCGATGCGCGACCCGACCCGTGGCGGATTGGCCGCGACGGTGTGCGATATCGCAGTCGCGTCGGGCGTGGGGATCCGGTTGCAGGAATCGGCGTTGCCGGTCAGCGCCGAGGTCCGCGGGGCGTGCGATTTGCTGGGACTGGATCCCTTGAACATCGCCAACGAAGGGAAAGTCGTCGTGTTCTGTCGCGGGACCGACGCGGGGCGGCTGTTGGACGCGATGCGCTCGCATCCGTTGGGGCGCGAGGCGTGGGTGATTGGGGAAGTGACAGAGAAACCGAAGGGCATGGCCGTGTTGCGGACCGCGATTGGCGGCGAGCGGATCGTGGACATGCCGACGGGCGAGGATTTGCCCAGAATTTGTTAACGCAGAACAGGAGAATGAAATGAGCAAACGAGCATTATTGACAATGGATGGCAATGAAGCGGTGGCCAGCGTGGCCTATCGCGTGAACGAAGTGATTGCCATTTACCCGATCACACCGTCGTCGCCGATGGGCGAATGGGCGGACGAATGGGCAGCCAAGAACTTGAAGAACATCTGGGGCACGGTGCCTTCCGTGACCGAGATGCAGAGCGAAGGCGGCGCAGCGGGCGCCGTCCACGGCGCGCTCCAGACCGGGTCATTGTCCTGCACGTTCACCGCGTCGCAGGGGTTGCTCCTGATGATCCCCAACATGTACAAGATCGCCGGCGAACTGACGCCGTCGGTATTCCACGTGACGGCGCGCACGTTGGCGGCGCACGCGCTCTCGATTTTCGGCGATCACGGCGACGTGATGAGTGTCCGTCAATGCGGCTGGGCGTTGCTCGCCTCGGCCAACGTTCAGGAAGCGCACGATCTCGCCGCCATCGCGCAGGCGGCGACGCTGGAATCGCGGGTGCCGTTCCTGCATTTCTTCGACGGCTTCCGCACGTCGCATGAGGTGGCGAAGATCGAGACGCTCTCCGATGACGATCTGCGCGCGATGGTTGATGATGGACTGGTCGCGGCGCACCGGGCGCGGGCACTGTCGCCGGATCACCCGGTGTTGCGCGGCACGGCGCAGAACCCGGACGTGTTCTTCCAAGCGCGCGAGACATGTAACAAGTTTTACGCCGCCTGTCCGGCCCTCACGCAGAAGGCAATGGACAAGTTCGCCAAACTGACCGGGCGCGCGTATCACCTCTTCGACTATTACGGCGCGCCGGATGCGGAGCGCGTGATCGTGCTCATGGCATCGGGCTGCGACCCGGTGCACGAGACGGTGGATTATCTCATGAAGAAAGGCGAGAAAATCGGCGTCGTGAAGGTCCGCTTGTTCCGGCCGTTCGACGCCGCGGGGTTTGTGGCCGCATTGCCGAAGTCGGTGAAGAGCGTCGCGGTGCTCGACCGCACGAAAGAGCCGGGCGCGCTCGGCGAACCGTTGTACCAGGATTGCGTGACGGCAGCGTGCGAGATGGGCCGGTCGCTCAAGATTGTCGGCGGCCGGTACGGTTTGTCGTCGAAGGAATTCACGCCGGCGATGGTCAAGGCGGTGTTCGACAACCTCAAAGCAGCGCAGCCGAAGAACCATTTCACCGTCGGCATCAACGACGACGTGACCCAGACGAGCCTCGCGTATAATCCGGAATTCTCGACCGAGAGCGAGAAGGTTGTGCGTGCGGTGTTCTACGGGCTGGGCGCGGACGGCACCGTCGGCGCGAACAAGAACTCGATCAAAATCATCGGCGAGAACACCAAAAACTTCGCGCAAGGCTACTTCGTTTACGACTCGAAGAAGTCCGGCTCGATGACGGTGTCGCACCTGCGGTTCGGCCCGGAGCAGATCCGGTCAACGTATCTCGTCAGCAAGGCAAACTTCGTCGCCTGCCACCAACCGGTGTTTTTGGAGCGATACGACATGCTCCGCGACATCGTGGATGGCGGCGTGTTCCTGCTCAACACGCCGTTCGGCAAGGATGAAATCTGGGCGCATCTGCCGGCGCGGATGCAGAACCAGATCATCACGAAGAAGCTGAAGTTCCACGTGATTGACGCGGTGAAAGTGGCGCAGGATTGCGGCATGGGCGGACGGATCAACACGGTGATGCAGACCTGTTTCTTCGCCATCAGCGGCGTGTTGCCGCGCGAGCAGGCGATTGACAAGATCAAATACTCAATCAAGAAAACCTACGGCAAGAAGGGTGAGAACGTCGTCCAAATGAACATCAAAGCGGTGGACAACACGCTGTCCCACCTGCATGAGGTTTCCATCCCCGCCGGCAAGGAGGGCGGTCCAGAGGTTCCGCCGCCGGTCTCGCCGCAGGCGCCGGCGTTTGTGCGCGACGTGCTCGGCGCGATGATCGCCGGCAACGGGGACAACGTGCCGGTCAGCGCGATGCCGTGCGACGGAACGTTCCCGACGGGGACGGCGCAGTGGGAGAAACGCAATATCGCCTTGGAGATACCGGCTTGGGATCCGGCAGTGTGCATCCAGTGCGGCAAGTGCGCGATGGTCTGTCCGCATGCCACGATCCGCGCCAAAGTTTATGATGCCGCTGCGCTCGCCAAGGCGCCCGCGACATTCAAGAGCGTCGCCGCCCGTGATCCGGAATGGAAGAAGACCGGGATGAAGTTTACCATCCAGGTCGCGCCCGAGGATTGCACGGGTTGCGGCCTTTGCGTCGAAGTCTGCCCGGCGAAGAACAAGACGCAGACCAAACTCAAAGCCATCAACCTGGCTCCGCAAGCGCCCCTCCGTCATCAGGAAGCGGCCAACTGGGACTTCTTCCTCGCGTTGCCCGACGTGGATCGCCGGCGCATCAAGGTCACCAGTATTCCGCAACAGCAGTTGCAGCGGGCGCTCTTCGAGTTCAGCGGCGCCTGCGGCGGTTGCGGCGAGACGCCGTACGTCAAGCTCGCCAGCCAGTTGTTCGGCGACCGCATGGTTGTCGCCAACGCCACCGGCTGCTCCTCGATTTACGGCGGCAACCTGCCGACCACGCCGTGGACGCAGAACAACGACAAGCGCGGCCCTGCATGGTGCAACTCGTTGTTCGAGGACAACGCGGAGTTCGGCATGGGCTTCCGTCTCTCGATTGACAAACAGAAACAATTCGCCGAGGAACTTGTCCGCGCACTTGCCCCGCGTCTTGGCGACGTGCTCGCCACCGGCATTCTCACCGCCGACCAGAAGGACGAGGCCGGCATTTACGAACAACGGCAACGCGTCGAGGCGCTCAAGGAAAAACTCAAAGGCCTCGACGCGCCGGAAGCGAAGTTGTTGCTGCCAATCGCCGACATGCTCGTCAAGAAGAGCGTCTGGATCATGGGCGGCGACGGCTGGGCCTACGACATCGGCTACGGCGGGTTGGACCACGTGCTGGCGGCCGGCCACAACGTGAACGTGCTCGTCCTCGACACCGAGGTCTACTCGAACACGGGCGGCCAGGCGTCGAAGGCGACGGCGCGCGGCGCGGTGGCGAAGTTCGCCGCCGGCGGCAAGCCGGGCCCGAAGAAGGACCTGGGCCGCATGGCGATGAGCTACGGCAACGTCTACGTGGCACAGGTGGCCATGGGCGCCAGCGACGCGCAGACCGTGCGCGCGGTCATCGAGGCGGAAGCCTACGACGGCCCGTCCATCGTCATCGCCTACAGCCACTGCATCGCCCACGGCATCGACATGGCCAAGGGGATGAACCAGCAGAAGCTGGCCGTCGACTCCGGCGCGTGGGTCCTGTACCGCTACAACCCGCAGCTTGCGGAAGAGGGCAAGAACCCGCTGACGCTCGACTCCAAGGCGCCGAGCATCTCGATCGAGGACTACGTC
>CAZNOK010000002.1:0-59424 GCA_964574605.1 uncultured Verrucomicrobiota bacterium | reverse complement strand
ATATGCGTTTTCAAGAACTAAAAGCTTCTCACAGAACCCGTAGCCGCAGACTTTATGCCTGCGTCTCCTGCGCAGCCGTAAAGGGTGCGGCTACCGGAATCGGACTTCTGCTTGGCGTCGCGCTGCTTGCCGCCGAAGTGAATGTGGAGCGCAATGTGCCGGTGCCGATGCGCGACGGCGTGATCCTGCGCGCCGATGTGTTCCGTCCTTCAGAACCCGGACCGCATCCGGTGTTGGTGTTGCGCACGCCGTATAGCAAGGATCGCAAGAAAGCTGATCCTCATGTGGAGGCGGGCTATATCGTCGTGCGGCAGGACGCACGCGGTCGTTATGCCTCCGACGGGAAATGGGAATCGTTTTACCGCTTCCAAACCCACGATGCCGAAGACGGCTACGACACCGTCGAATGGGCCGCGAAGTTGCCGGGCTCAAACGGCAAGGTCGGAACGTTTGGCCGTTCTTACAATGCGTTTTTGCAATGGCGGCTTGCGCCGCTGCGTCCGCCGTCGCTCGTGGCCATGTCGGCCGGCACGATTCCGCCGCGCCTGACACAGGTCGAAGGACCGGGCACGATTCGTCCGGGCCGACGGTTAAACTGGTTTTACTGCGGCATGACGCCCGATATGCGACTCCGCTCCGGCGCAGAAGGTCCAAAGACAAAAGCAGACGCGGCCAAACTCTGGAAGGAGGGCGAGCGCGATCGTCTGTTGTATTTTCTGCCGTGGCTGAATCTGCCGAAAATGGTTTTCGAAGAGGAAGAAGAATGTGTGAAAGCGTGGCTGCGGCAACCTCATCTTGATCCGTGGCGGTTGACGGACGGCTGCCCGGAAATCAGCGTCCCCAACTTCGACATCGTCGGTTGGTTCGACCACTGCAACGACAGCATCGAGTTTCATCAAACGATGTGTCGCGTGGGTCGGACGAAAGCCGCCCGCACCGGCCAACGCCTCATCATCGGCCCGTGGAACCATACCGGCGCCCCACGACGCAAGGTGGGGAACATAGATTTTGGTCCAGAGGCTGAGTTTGACATTGCGCAGGCGGAAATCCGCTGGTTCGACTACTGGCTGAAAGGCAAGGCCAACGGCGTGGACAAGGACGCCCCCGTGCGCATCTTTGTCATGGGTGCAAACCAATGGCGTGACGAACAGGAATGGCCGCCAAAGCGCGCACAAAAAGCGGAATGGTTCCTCGCCAGCAACAAGCGGCTGCTGACAACGACGGAAAAACCCGGTGCCGACCGTTATCGCTATGACCCGCGTGATCCCGTGCCGACACTTTGGGACGCCAACATGTTCACCTTGCCTTCCGATCAAACGCCGCTCGCCAAGAGGGAGGACATTCTCGTGTATCAAACCGAACCGCTCACGATGCCGCTGGAGGTCACGGGGTATCCGGAGGTTGTCCTCTACGCTGCCTCCTCGGCGCCGGACACGGACTTTTTCGCAAGGCTCATTGACGTTGCGCCCGATGGCACAAACCGCGACATCGCCTCCGGCATGGTGCGCGCGCGGTATCGTGATGGCCTCGACAAACCGCGACTCCTCAAGCCCGGCGAAGTCGTTGAGTATCGCATCAAGCTGCGCCCCACTGCGAACGAGTTCCAGCCCGGTCATCGTATCCGCCTCGACGTTACCAGCAGCGATTTCCCCAACTACGACCGCAATCACAACACCGCCGCCGATCAGAATGCCGATGCGAAACTCGAAGTCGCTACCCAAACTATCCGTCACGGCGGGCAGTGTGCGTCAAGGCTTGTTCTTCCCGTGGTTCCTTAGACAAGCAAAAGAACTCACTTCACAGGCAACGCCAGCAGTCGGCCATCGCCAAGGCCAGCCACCACAGCCGACGGGATCAAGGCGAGTTTCATCACGGGCGCGCCTACAAATCGTGACCACAACAGTTTCCCGTCAGGATTTAGCGCGTGGACTTCTCCGTCCTCCGTGCCGGCGATAATGAGGCTGCCAGCCAAAACCAGATCGTGCACAGCCAAGCCGAGTCGCTGCTGCCAGAGCAACTTCCCGTTGGCGTCGAGACAGTAAACGTAACCAGTGCCTGACGCGATGAGGACTTCCGTCTTGCCGTTGATGTCGGCGCAACGGATGCGCTCGACAGGATAGCCGTAATTATCGAATCGCCAGAGGGTCTTGTTGCGAAGGTCCACCGCGATCAGATCGCCGGTGGATGAGCCGTGGACAATCTCTTTCTTGCCATCGCCGTTGAGATCGCCGAGGCCGAACGTCACATCGCCGATGGACGTGGATGAACGCAACGCGGTGCTGCCATCGGGATGCAGGACGAATACCGCACCATACTTGTTGGCGATGACGATCTCGGATTTGCCGTCGCGATCCAAATCCTCCACCGCGATCTCCATGCAACCATGATACGCCGACAAGGTGCGCCAGAGCTTCTTCGCATCCGGCGACAACCCCTGACTTTCCATGCTGGCGAGGGTTGTCACCATCATGTCGTCCACGCCATCGCCGTTCTCGTCCACGCCGCGTGTGCAATAGAGTCCCCACGGTCGTTCGCCGTGGTCCTGATTGAAGTAGATGCCGGTCATCCGGTCTTTCCGCTTCAGATGGCCGAGAGGATCGAGTTGGTGGAGATACGTGTCGGCGCTCGACACGAGAATGGTGGGAGGAGCGTTCTTGGCGAATCGAGCCATCGAAACATCGCGAACGACGCCGGCGGTTGGATACGACCAAAGAAGTTTGCCGCTGCTGCTGACGGCATAGGAAGCTTGTCCGCAGGCAATGAGCAACGCTGTCTCGGTGGGTGTGATCCGGAACACCGGCGAGTTGGTTGTGAGTGTCACGCTCCAAAGCGGTGTGGCTGTGGTTCGCTTCGAGTCGGAGAACGGTTGTTTGACGATCGTTCTTGGAGTGCCGCTCAGCGCGGCGACATCGAGGCCGCTCCACGCAAGCGTGTGCGTGCGCACCGACGCGCACACCGCCGCGACGTCGAACTCGGCCGGATGTTTCGGCCCGGTCGCGTACACCAACGAGCAGAACGTTCTGCTCTCGCCCGCCTTCAGGTGCGCTGACTGCCGTTGGTGCAGGACGGAGACCGGCACTGAGATTCCTTGGCGAACGTGATCGGTCACCCAGGCGCGCGCGGGCACGACGGAATTAATGTGCAAGGCGCTAACCACGGGTTTCGTGACAGCAGGCACCGCTTGCGCGGCGTAAACCACTTTGGGTGGAGAGTTGGCGCGTCGAAACTCGATCCGGTCAATCCGAACCGGCGGATTCTCGCGTAACGTCACTTGCAGCGTGTGCCGGCCATCGGCGGCCGTGTTGCAGCGCACGGTGCGGGTCGAACGCGCATAACTTCCTATGGGCAGACCTGCGCCGATCTTCTCAGCGCCGTCCATGCTCAGAAACACCGAATCGCTGCCGGTGCCCGCGCCGTAGCCAATGACGCCCACTTGGTATTCGCCCCGCGGTAATTCGACGTTGAAAAGCAACTTTGCCGAACGCGACGACATGACCACAGCCTTGCCGTTGGAGGCTTGGGGATCATCCACTACCGCCACGCTTTGGTTCTCAATGGAGTGTGGGCGTTGGGCTGTGAACCGTCCATTCTCGTTTACGCGCTGATTGCCGCAGTCAATTGTCTTCCACGTGAGATCAAGATCGTAGTCGCCGGGCTCGCGTGTGGTGATCGTGTCCTGAACTAGGAACCAGGCGCCTTTGTTCCAGAGGATGCGCCGGTCCCAGTCAACACCGTTGTAGTTCTTGACGTAGGTGCGCGTGGCGGCCATGCCGTGGCGATCCTCGCTGGAGGCTAGCCCTGCCAAGCTCGGCACGAGCTTTGTGCAGCGACCGTCGCGCAGGACGGATAACATCGAGTGTTCGGTCGTGTTGCGCACGAGATAGTCGTGATCAATCAGCCATCGTTCGCCGTCCTGCACAAACGTCGTGATGCCGTTGCAATCGAAGTGCAGGTGCTTGCCGCGACCCAATCCGTCGAGGAGTAGATACTGCCCGTCGGGTTCCCAGTTCTCGCGGAAACTGATCTTGTCCCACGCTTCCTCGAACGGTACGTCGGCCCGTTCGAACGTCTCGTAGTAGGTTGGACGCCGTTGTGTGTCGTCGTAAATCTGGCGGTCCATTGGGAAGACGTTTAGCCCGACAAATCGCTCCGGCGTGCGCGGCTCGACATCGAGCCAGAAAGGGTTTTTCCAGCCGGTTTGTTCGAGCAGCCAACGGTAACCGGGATCGCGCGTCCACCAATACGCGACGGGCAACGCCGCCTTGGCCAACGTCGCGCTCGTCGAATAACCGCTGTCGCCGAAACCTGCCGGCCATTGGCGGGTGTCGCCGCACGCCACCACATAGTCGGCGTAACGTTTGATTAGGCCGTTCTGGAAGAAACGCAGGTCCCAGTCTGCCAGCGAAAACTCGATGGTGTGCCGCATCGTCGCCGTGAGATAATGGTCGGCGTCTTCTTGTGGTTTGCATGAGCGCGCCTGTGCAGCGAAACCGAGCCGCGACTTTCGCAGCCACTCTTTCGCCTCGGGCAGACCGTAGTGCCGGTCAAAGTAGCGCCCGGAGAAATACAGCCCCAGCAGCGCAAACGTCGTGTGGTTCCACGTTACCGTGAACTTCTCGTCAATGACGCGATACTCGTAGGAGCGGCGTGTGAGATCGCGGCTCCAAGCCAAAAATGCCTCCAGATAATCACCCCGACGTTCCGGCTTGATGAGCGGGCACTCCTCAAAAGCATCCCATGCAGCGAATATCTCGCCCGATGTGGTCTCCTCCGGCCACGGCGTGTGACGCTTGGGGTTCTTGCGATAAGTCTCAACCATGATGTCGAGCGCGGTAATGGCAAGCTGCGCATAGGTTTCCTCGCCGGTCTTGAGGTATTGCTCGGCGTTGGCCCGGAACCCGGCGAACGACGGGTCCACCGGTCTTGCCAAGGCGTTTCGGCGCGTGGCCGGCGTCAGAGGTTTCGCCGGCTCGACGATCATGGAGTAGGGGAGGACTGTCGAAGATCCATTGCCTTGCAACAGACTGAGGAATCGCTCGACTGCTTTGTCGAGTTGTTCAGGCCGGCTCGCACCGAGTACGATCACATCCTGACCGCCAGCCCAGTGATACGGGTCGAAGACCGTATGCACCGTGTAACCGTCTGGGCCGGGGAATTGTGCGTCCTCGTAGGTGTAATGGCTCCAATACAGCCGCGTGAGCAATTCGTTGTCGAGCATGTTGCCGAGCGCGATCGCTGTCTGCTGACCCGGCGCGGCCTCGGCGGGCCGGCTCACCAAACGCGGCGTTACGCCAAGCCGTCTCGCCAGCGCAGCGCGCAGCGTTTCCGCAGCCGCGCTTGCGGGCGCGAGGATAACCGGTGCGCGGCCATTGCTGACCAACGGCGTCGTCTGGCGGACGGGCTTCGCTACGAGTTCGCCGTTGGCAGCAACCGCAAGAAGGACACCACAAACGAACGCAATGAATCTCATCATGTGAATGACACAACTGCGATTTCATAAACGCCGACCGTTGGTACGGCGAATGTCACGACGCCGCCTTCTTGCTTGAACGGGACTGTGATGTCGGCGGCGTGCTCAGGGCTGGCGAGTGTGACGGACTTTGCCGCGCGTCCTTTCGGAAGCACGACGCGAACGACGGCGTCCTTCACTGGATTTTCTGCGTTGTAATTCACCAGATGCACAAGGCGACGATTAGGTTGCTCGGTGAGTTCCGCACACAGAGCTTTCGAATCGGTTGTGATGGAAAGGGAAAACTGGCCGCCGCAGGCGCGGCGGATCGCATCGAGCCAGTCGCCTTTTTCGTCCACGCGAACCGCCGGTAAATCGTCGAGCGCGGGTTTCTCGCGCGGCAACATCCACTCGTTGTGCGTCGCCAGCGGGCCGATGACACAGAGCCGCCCGCCATTGGCGACGTAGCGGCGGATTGCCTTCACCTGCGCGTCCGACAACGCCACGCAGCCCGGCATCACAAGCACCGGCCAGCGTGAGAGTTCCTCAAGTTGCGTGTCGAACACCAACTGGAATGCGTAACGGTTCGCAATGAGCAAGTCCTCGACTTCACCGGTGAGTTTCGCCGTCTGACGCGAGCCGAACTGTATCGAAGGCCAGCTTCGGAACACGCCGACATCGGCCACGACGTTGGCGTCGCGTAACAAGTCGCGCCGCTTGTGGAAGAAGTTTACGAACGGCAACAGGGCAGGGGACATGAGCGTTTTGTCGCCGGGATGCTCGTATGGCTCGCCATATTCAAACCAGCAGACGCAACCGAGACAATCGAGATTGAAGGCCATGGACTCGGCCGTTTCGAGCGGAGTGCGGGTATAGACAAACGCCGAGTTGTTCAGGCCGCGCGCTGCCTTGAACGTGCGGATGCGCGTTGTCAGCTTGTCTTTTACAAGACCGGGGCGGCGTCCTTCATCCCAAAACGCCTCGCCGCCGCGCAACAACCGTCCATGATCCACCGCCCAGCGGATTGTTGGGCTGATGCCGGCAGGATTCGTTTCCATGAGAATGTCCGGGCGCAACGAGCGCGCGTAGCGTGTCATGTCATGGAACGAATCGGAAATGGACTGGCAGCAAAAATCCGCCCACGCGCGGCTGAGCAGGTTGGTGCAAGCGCGGTCCGGCGGCATGACGGTGGCGATGTCAACGTTCAGCAGCGATGCGGGAAACGTCTTGCGCAAATACTCGCGGAAGCGGGTGACGGAATGTGCGTCATGGCCCGGGCCGATAGTGTAGTTGTCGAAGTGGATGAGATCGGTGCGGATATCTTCGACGGCGAACCGCACAATCTTGCGGTAGAACGCCTGCGCGTCGGGATGACAGTGGTTCCAGAAGTAGCGGTATCCGGCCTTGCCGTAGGTGAGCGGCGAAGCATCGGGATTGAGGATGACCCAGTCCTTGGCTTGTGGCATCTCCTTGAAGAACAGTTCCCAAATGAAGGCGCCGCTGTAGGTGTAACAACCCACGCGCAGTCCGGCGTCGTGACAGAGCTTGGCGAACTTCACCGCGTCGGCCATGCTTTCGCGTTCCGCCTCCAGCCCGCCGCCCTTGTAGCAGTGCATCATCACGAAGTTCACGCCGAGCGATTTCAACTTCGCCACCATCTCCGGGCTGTGTTCGCGCGCGTAGGCGGCGCGCTGTTCCGGTGTCGGCGTGTAACCTTCTGCGCCGTCGCGTCGCACGCGGAACAACAACGGCTCCCAGCTTCCCGCCATCACGATGCCATCGCGACGCAACCATTCCGGCCGTTTGTCCGCCGGCAAAGTGAGATTTGTGCTGTCGACTTGTCTCGCGCAGGAAGATGCGAAAATGCTGAAGGCCAGCAAGCACACGGTAAGCGCCGCGGCGGCGCGGTAGGGACGAGCCGCCGGCTCGTCCGTTGGGGCGATGTGATGCGGGCGAGACGGCGGCTCGCCCCTACCTGTAATTCTGGTCTTCACGGTGACTTGCTCCTTGGTGTGTTGGCTGCCCATTCATGGAACAGTCGCATTGCGACAGCGTGCTTCTCCGAACCGGGACGCGGATGCGTGTAGATGTGAACGCCATCGGCGCAGCGGAACCCTGCGGTCATCACCTGCCGCACGTAATCAGGAGTCGAAGCGCCGAGGCGACTGTGTGCCGTGGAATAAACATCCACGATGACAGGGAAGTTCGCGCCCCATGCAGCCTTGATTTTCCCGACTTCTTCACAAACCAGACTCGCATCGGTCAGGTTGGCCTTGGCCGACTCGTGGCGATACGGAAACAGGATGCCGTCGAGCAACCCGCGATAATCCTTTGCCAATCCCGCCTGCGACGCCTTCGGGAAATAAACGCACGGCACAAATGCCAGCCGCGGATTGATCTTGCGCGCCTCGCCGAGGGTCTTGCCCAGATGTTCCGGGGTGAACACCTTGAGGTTGTGGGAGAAATCATCAATGGACCACGCCACGAGATTCGGCTCCACTTTGCTGAGCTTGGCGATTTCGACAGCCCAACGCTCGTAATCCAATCGGAACGGCTCCGAGTAGTTCTTCGTCTTTGGCGGCGACTCCGACGGCGGAACCAAGCAGACCCAGACGCGAATGCTGTGCTTGCGTGCCAGCGGCAGGAATAGCTTCAAGTCATCCCAATCCGTCGCTGCATGCCAGACGAGCCAGTGATAGGTGTTGACGCGCAAGTCCACCAACTCCTTGGCCAGCCGCCCGACATCCGCGCGTCCGTCCTTGCCGCGCGGCGTGCTGGCATACGTTCCGTAGGAACCGCGCAACGATGTTGTCCGGTCAACGGTTGTCGGCTTGGCGGCAAGACATTGGCCGCAAAGAAACGCAAAACTCGCAAGCAGGAGAGCACGGTAGGGACGAGCCGCCGGCTCGTCCGTTGGGGTGATGTGATGCGGGCGAGCCGGCGGCTCGCCCCTACCTACAACTGTGGTTTTCACGGCTTGGCCTCAAGAATCTCGATGTCTTTGAATCGGACTTCCATGACGCAACCGGCGTGCATCTGCATCGCGAAATGACCTTCCGGCCGGCTCGGATCATTCTGCAACTCGGTGACCTTGATGCCGTTGACATGAACAACAATGTTGCCGCCGTGCGCGGCAATGGTCATCTCGTTCCAATCGTCGGGCTTGAGGTATGTTTTCTCAAAATCGGCGGCTGGCTTTGCCGGGAGCCACTTCCGTCCGTAGCTCTCATAGATGCCGCCCGTGCCGGTGTTGGGTGGCCCGACTTGCACCTGCAACCCGTGCGCCTTCTCCGGCGGCTCGATGATCGTGCGAACGTAAAAACCGCTGTCGCCGGTGAGGGACTTGAACTTGAACCGCACCGTGAAATCCTTGAATTGCTTGTCGCTCACCAACAGGCCGTAGAGTTTCTCCTTGTTCGCCCGGCCAACGAACGCCCCGTCCTCGACGGTCCACTGTCCGTCGCCGACCGGGTGCCAGCCGTTGAACGTCTTGCCGTCCATCAACGGCTTCCAAGCCGCGCCCTTATTGGTGGCCGCGCACCCGGCGCAAGCGACTCCGACCACCAGCAACACACTGAGTTTCGTGAACAGGTTCATGATAAGACTCTCCTTTCAATAGAACGGGTTTGTTTGTGCTGAACTTGTACCAGAATCCAGCGTTGCAACCAAGTTCCGGTAATGTTCCGGCCACCCGCGAGATATTAACCACAGATACACACGAATGGCCACGGATTCTGATGGCCGAGCAACTTTGCGTTTATTGTGAAACGATTGGTTCGTTGGGAAATGTCACGCCGGGGAAAAGCTTTTGTGCGAGACTTAAAATCTGCGAGTAAGTCTGTCGATCTGTAATGTAATCTAAAAGTCCATCTTCGGCGATTCCATACAGAACGAAATAGGGCGGTCCAAATTCCTCATCGAAAGGTTCGTCGCCGAAAGTGAACGGACTTGCTTCGTTATCTTCGGCTGAATTGCGCATCGTCTGAATCTGAATTTCACGAAAGGCGGACCCGATGACGGGATTCGGTGCTCGTAGGAAGATGGGGAGACGGAGTTTATCATCCAATCTGATTGGTAAATGCAGGTGCAAAGCGACACGAAGACAGTCCGTCTCGTCGAAATCGGTTAGCCCGGTTGGCAACAGCACTGCTAAGCAGCCGTTACCAAACCGGTCTTCCAGCAAATATGGCCATACAGCTTCTAGCGCGTCGAATCGGATGTGGTCGCAAGCCCAGATTTCAAACTCCGTTGCAGTCCGCATAATCTCACGCATGAGTTGATCCATGCCGCGATAAGCTTCACTAAGTACATGAAATCTCAAATTCGTTCCGAGTTGTTTAGACCGCCAGACACAGCGGCTGTCTGAGGCGGCGCCGCTGCAACAGTTTTTCCACGGTGTAACTCCACTGAATCGGCACGGGCCTTCGGTTGCGTTGCGTGAAATGCGCCATCAGCGTCCGCTCCAGGTCACCAACGCTGTGATAGTGATTCGGAGTCAGCACTTTCCTTTGTACTTGGCTGAACACAATCTCAATCTGATCCAACCACGAGGCGTGAACGGGCAGCCAGTGCAGCCGCACCTCAAAACCCAGTTCCAAGCCGCCAATCCACTCCGACAGTTGCCGCGGCGCATGCGTGGAACCATTGTCCAGAATCAGGTGCAGACAGCGCACCGCTCGACACCACACGCTCGCAAACATCATTCGCAGAAAGTTCTGAAACTCGACAAAGCGTTTAGTTGCGTAACAGCGCGCCAGCGTTTCCCCACCCGCCACCGACAACGCCGCAAATAATTGCAGCGCGCCACGCCGCCGATAGCGGTCTCCTACCCGCAGCGTGCCGCCGTGCCGTGCCGGACGGACGCCGCCCTCCAGTTGGCGTGCCTGAATCGAAGTTTTCTCGTCCACGCACACCACCAGATGGCCCGCCCGGGCCAAGGCTTGCGCGCGTTCATACAATCGCAGAATCGGCAGCGCCTTCTCCAAAAACCTCGGATCCGGCGACTGCTGCCAACTCCGATATTGCCACGGTTTGATGCGCTCGGCTCTCAGCCAGCGCTGCACCGTCGCGGGTGAGATCCGCTTGACGATGTGTTGCTGGCGGGCGACGCGCGCCAATTCAGTCGCCGACCAACGCGACAGCGGTTTGCCAAAGTCACGCGGCAGCGTGCCGGCCAGCGCAGTCAGTTGTGCGCGCTGGGCCGAGGGAAAAAAGGCGTGGACAACCACCCCGTGCTTGGTCGGCCAACAGATGGGTGTCGCGCCAGCGGGCGCGCCACTTGCGTACCGTGCGGTCGGAGCAGCCCACTTGCTGCGCGATGGCCGCATGGGTCCAGAGCGGATGCTCGGCGGCGGTCAGCACGATCTTGGCGCGCACGACCCGCGCATAAGCCGCCGTTGTCTGCCGCGCCAGGTGCTGGAGACAGCGACGTTGCTGCGCCGTGAGACAGACCCGACAGATGGGCTTCGGTCCTCGGGGCATTGGTCAATTCCTCCTTGGTGAGAGCAACGTTGCACCGCCCACCCCACGCGTCAAAAACTCGGAACGAACTTATGATTTGCTGCACTAAGGTTTAGAGACGGTTCCACCGCCTCACATTTGTGGCATGCTTGCCAGAGCGACAGCGCACACGCGAAAACGGCTGCCGGGTCGGGGAATTCGGTATCGTATTCTTGTTCCTTGTTCATCGTCTGGTAATGCTGAAATGATATTTCTGATTGGTCTCAGAGAACAACACCGCTACACTTGGCCCATGACAAGAGCGACTAACGTGAAATGGACACGTGAGCACCTGCTGATGGCGCTCAATCTGTATTGCAAGCTTCCCTTTGGGAAACTGCACGGACGCAATCCGATTATCATTGAGGTTGCCGGCAAGATGGGACGCACATCCAACAGTCTCGCGATGAAGCTGTGCAACTTCGCCTCGCTCGATCCCGTGCAACTGGCGCGTGGTGTGCGTGGATTGTCGAAGGCATCCAGACAGGACAAGACAGTGTGGGACGAGTTTCAAGCTAACGTGGCGACGCTCGGTCCCAAAAGCGAGCAATTGCTGCACAATCTCTTTACCACCGCTGATGACCGTGAAGTGGATTTCCTCCAACGCGACCGAGTGCGACTGGTGCAACCGTCGGGGCCAACCGAGGTACGAACAACTGTGTGCGCACGTCGTGGCCAACAGTTCTTTCGTCAAGCAATCCTCAATGCCTACAGTGTTCGGTGTTGCATCACCGGAATTTGCGTGCCGCGGTTGTTGGTGGCCAGCCACATCAAACCGTGGCGCGACTTTCCGAGTGACCGGCTCAATCCGCGCAACGGGCTGTGCCTCTCGTCGTTGCACGATGCCGCCTTTGATGATGGTTTGATCACGCTCGATGAGAAATATCGTGTGGTGCTCAGTAAACGACTCAAACGTTATCTTCCCCAACTGTCGTTGAAGCACAATTTCGTGAAGTTCGAGGGCAGGGTGATTCGTCCGCCCGACAAACTTGCCGAACCTGACCCGGCATGTTTGGCCTACCATCGCGAATACGTTTTTCGAGACTGATTGCCTGTCTTGCATGCTCGCGTCATTTCAGCACTGCATGCGAATTATGTCCATAGACGATGAGTCAGGTTGTGACGGGTTGCACCGTTCCGTTGTTTCGGTCAGCGAGAGGAGCGCCGCCGTACCGGCGGTCGGAGTCTGGTCTGAAACCGTCGAGACGACGGCGTTCCGGCTTAAAGGATTGAACTGCATCCGCTACGCTTCGCGGCTTGCCTTGCTGGCGGGGTTGTGACAATCTCGCGCCACTATGAAACGTTACCTTATCGCTCTCGCCATCGTTGCGTTGTTGCCACTCACTGTCACCGCCGCCACCAAGTCCACCAAGACGAGCCGGCCCAAGAAACCCAGTCCTTCGTTGGAGAAGGTCGAGGATGTTGCCGGGTTGCCGCGCGTGATGCTCATCGGTGATTCGATCTCGATGGGCTACACGGTGCCGGTGCGCGAACTTCTCAAGGGCGTGGCCAATGTCCACCGCGCACCGACGAATTGCGGCGACACCACGAAGGGACTCGAATCACTCGATTCGTGGCTCGGCACCGGGAAGTGGGACGTGATTCATTTCAACTGGGGCCTCCACGACTTGAAGTATTTCGACGCGAACAAGAAACTCGCCACGCCCGACAAAGGCAAACAGGTCAATCCGTTGCCAGTTTACGAGAAGAACCTTCGCGAACTCGTTGCGCGCATGAAGAAGACCGGCGCGAAGTTGATCTGGTGCGCGACCACACCGGTGCCGGACGGTTGTGATGGGCGTATCAAAGGGGCCGAGGTCGAATACAATCAGGTCGCGGCGAAGATCATGAAGGAAAACGGCGTCGCCATTGACGACCTGCACGCTTACGCCGCGGCGCATCTCGCCGAGATTCAGCTTCCGAAGAACGTCCATTTCCACACGGATGGTTCGAAGAAGCTCGCGGAACTGGTTGTCACCAGCATCAAAGCGCAGCTTGGGAAGTAACATGAAACGGATCGCCATCCGTAGTGGTAGGGGCGAGCCGCCGGCTCGACCGTTTCAACGGGATTCACGCCCGCGGGTGACCCGGCGGGTCGGCCCTACCGGGAGTGTTGTAGGGCAAGCGCCTCGCTTGCCACGGGGGAAAACAGCGGCAACCGGAGCGGTTGCCCTACAATTGCTTGTCCTATTCCTTGCCCTGACTGCGATGGCGGCGCCACGACTGAGCGAGCCGTGGCAGGGCATTTACACGGGAGCATCCGCCACCGGCAAGGACGTGATCGGTCTCTGGCAGTTCCGGGTCGGTGCGGAGACAAATGATTCGTCATCGAACAAATTGCATCTGAAACTTCAGGGAGCAGTCATCGCGAAAGACGGCAAGTTCGGGTCGTGCCTGGAATCGTATCGCGGCCATCCGTTCGAGGACAAGAAGCACGCGGCCATCGTCGCGAACAAGCCGGTGTTGACGCCGAAGGGCGCGTTCACGATTGAGATGTGGATCAAGCCGAAGAAGGAATTGGAAGGTTATCCAGAAGCGATGTTGCTGGACAAGAAATATGTGGCCGATACCGACTACCAGTTCGTATTGAGCGCAGCGGGCAAGGGTGGTGGACCGCGTCACTTGGTCATGCGGCTGGGGTTCGGCGACAGTTCGGAGTCGTTCGGCTCGGAGTCGGCGAAGTTTGAAGTCGGGAAGTGGTATCACGTCGCGTTCACTTACAATGGGGCCGGCGAAGGCCGGTTTTATCGCGATGGCGCAGTGTTCGGCGGCAGCACGAAACCGGATCGCGGCAGCATCGTGGCGGGCAAGCATCCGCTCAACATCGGTGACAGGGTAGGGAGCCTTCATCACGGTTTCCCCGGTTACATCGCGCAGGTCCGGATCTGCAATGGCGTGCTGGAGTTTCGCACAGCGATGTTCGGAGCCGTTTCCGAGCGGAATGTGTTTGTTCGCATGGAAAAAGGAGCCGCGCTGCAATTCGCCGTCACGAACTTGCAGCGGACAAAACTCAAGGGCGCCACCGTCAGTTTCGCGCTCGAAGGCGCTCCCGCGAAAACCGGAACATTACCGGAACTTGACGCGGGCGCGATGCACACGGTCGGGTTCCCGTTCGACACGACGTTGCGGCCCGGCGAATACAAGGTGCGGGCGAGCATCCGGATCGCGGGCGACAAACCGTACACGAGCGAGGAATCATTTCCGGTGACCATCGTGTCGCGACCGTTGCCGCAACGGATGGCGGTGTTGATGTGGGGTGTCGGCGCGGGCAACGTGTTGAAGGAACTGCCCCGGTTGAAACAGATTGGGTTCACGCATTGTTTGGGGATGGGGGCTGACAACGGCTCGATTTTCCAAGCGGGCAAGCCGGTTCTTGCCGATGACCCTGAACAGGTGGCAGAGCACAAACGGATGCTGAACATCGCGCTGGCGAACGGCTTTGGCATTTGCAGCAGCCTTTCGCCCGGTCGCTGGGCGGCCGGCAAGAAGGAGTTCCGTCGCATTGACCGCAAGGGCAAGAGCAATGAGGAACGAGCTGCAGTGTGCGGGCTGTTCCCGGAAGTGCAAAAATTTTGTTACAACATCGGTGCCTCGATGGCGCAGACCTATGGCGCGTTCCCGGCATGGCAGGCGGCATTGTTGCACACGGAGGTGCGGGACGGCGCCGGGCTGTGCTACCACGATCACGACCGCGCCGCCTACCGCAAGGCCACCGGCGCGGATATTCCCGCCGAAGTCACCGCCAAGTCAGGCGTGAAATATCAGGACTTGAAGGGTTTTCCCGCTGACCGTGTGATCCCCGACGATCATCCACTTTACCGGTACTGCCAGTGGTATTGGAAGACTGGCGACGGCTGGAACGTGTTGAACACGGAGTTGCATCGCGGGTTGAAGTCCACGGGACGCACCGATCTCTGGACATTCCACGACCCGGCGGTCCGCGTGGCGAGTGTCTATGGCAGCGGCGGGGCGGCAGACGCGATTTCGCAGTGGACCTATTCGTATCCCGACCCGATCCGCATCGGTGTGGCGACGGATGAACTCTTCGCCATGGCGCGCGGCGCAACGCATCCGCAACAGGTGATGAAAATGACTCAGATCATCTGGTATCGCAACCAGACCATGCCGGCCAAGAAAGGTGACGAAATTAAGAAGGCGGTCAAATCAGTGTTTGAGGACACCGACCCGGACAGGATATTCCCGACCATTGCCCCGATGCATCTGCGGGAAGCGTTCTGGACGAAGATGGCGCGCCCGATTCAGGGCATCATGTATCACGGCTGGCAGTCGCTCGTGCCGGTCGAGGGCAGCAAGAGTTCGTACCGGTACACGCACCCGCAAACGCAACACGAACTGCGCCGGTTGGTCAAAGAAATCGTGGAACCGCTCGGGCCGGCCTTGATGCAGGTGCCCGACCGCAAAAGCGACGTGGCGTATCTGGAGAGTTTCGCCTCGCAGATGTTCGCCCGGCGCGGCACGTACGGATGGGGACGCGGCTGGGGCGGCGACGGTTATCATGTGATGATGTGGGCGCAGTTGCAGCCGGAGATTGTTTTTGACGAGACAATCGCGCAGCGCGGCCTCGATGGGTTCCGCGTGCTGGTGATGTTCGATTGCGACGTGCTTACGGCGACCGTCGCCGCAAAGGTGAAAGAGTTTCAGAAAAAGGGTGGCATCATCGTCGGCGACGAGCGTCTTTGCCCGGCGATCAAGGCGGACATTGTCGTCCAGAGCGGCGACCGCGCGCGCAACGCGGAGCAGGCTCGTGCCGCGCTGATTGCGAAGGCCGCCGAGCTTCGCAAGGCGCTCGACAAACGCTACCGCCGTTACAGCGATTCCTCCACGCCCGATGTGATCGCCCGCTGCCGCGCCTACGGCACGACGGACTATCTGTTTGTCGTCAACGACAAGCGCGAGTTTGGCGATTATGTCGGCCAGTTCGAACTCGTCATGGAAAACGGTTTGCCTTCGGAGAGCGCGCTTACACTGGAGCGACCGCACGGTTTCGTGTACGACCTCATTGCCGGGCGCGCCGTGCCCGCCGCCAACACGGGTGGCCGCTTGCAGATTCAATCGCAACTCGGCCCGTGCGAAGGCCGTGTGTTCATGGTTACTGACGAAGCGATTGCCGGCATTGCCATCGAATCGGCCGACAAAGTGGCGCTCGGCCAGTCACTGGCCTGCCAGGTTTCCGTCGTCAATTCGCAACGACGCCCGCTCAACGCCGTTGTGCCGGTGCGCGTGGAGGTTCGCGATGCGAGCGGCCGCGACGAGGAATGGACCGGTTACTACGGGGCGAAAAACGGGCGGTTGGAGTTGAAGCTCGACATTGCTTCCAACGACCAGCCCGGCGTCTGGGAAATCCGCGTGCGCGACCTCGCCTCCCGCCATGCGGCGAGTCGTTATGTGCGCGTAAGCAAACCATAGCTGCAAGAACAAGAATGAGAGGTTGATGTGCCATGAACTCGTTATGGTGTTCGGTGGTTTTGTGTGTGGTGCTGGCGTGGAATGCGCCGGCACAGGAGGCCGGCAAGGCGCGGCCATTGGAAGAGATCTATCCCGGCGTGGCGGCTTTGCGCGCGGCGACCCACGACGTGATTTGCCTGCTGGACACCGAACATCCTGACGAACGCCGAAAATCAATCGGCGACCGACCGCCCAATGCGCATCCGCTGGAGTCGGTGCGAATCCGTCTGGAGTTGGAGACTGCCGGGCTGCCCTGCCTGTTGCTCCACGCCTCGATGTTGACGCCCGGCGATTGGGCGCGTCCCAATCTGAAAGCGGTGTTGGTATGGCCGCGCACGAAATCCGCCGGCGCGGCGGCGGACAGGCATCTGTTTGCGCTGATCCGAGCGTGCAACGCGCCGATGTTGTGCATCGCCGGCGCGCAAGGTCATTTGGTGATGGCTTACGGCGGCAAAACCGGAAACATGCGAAAACTGAAACCGGGCGAGACCGACCCCGACCCGTCGTATCTGCCTGGCTACTTCAAGGAAACAGGTTTCATTCCCGTTCGGGTGACAGAACGCGATCCGTTGTTCAACGGTTTGGGCGAAACCTTCACCATCTATCAGCATCACGCTTCGGAAGTAAAAACGTTGCCGGCTGAGTTCAAGGTGTTGGCCAGCACCGACGGATGTCGCGTGCAAGTCTGCCGTCACCGCGAACGCCCGCACTACGGCGTGATCTTTGCGCCGGAGCGGTTCAACAAGAACTATCCGGACGGCCAACGCATCCTGCAGAACTTCTTCCGGCTGGCCGGCATTGATCCCGAGCGGGAATTGCCGAAGGCGCGAGCGGCAGCGCGCATAAGGATTCGGCAACTGGTCAGAGCGGTCTGCCAGGAACCGAGCGTGCTGCGCCGGCAAACGAAACCGTTTGTTATGCTGGTGGACATCGAGGGACCGGAAGCCGTCGCCAACACACGCCGCGGCAGCAGCAGCGGAATGACGCACGCCGACAAGATCGAGCAATTTCGCAGTCGCATCGAGAAAGAATTGGCTCGCCAGCCTTGCATTGTCGTTCATCACGCGGAACTGACGCGCGGAGACTTTTCCAATCCCAATCTGCGGGCCATCGTGTTGACCGGCGCCACCTCGCCGAGCGTCAAGCCGTTGTGCCAAGATCTGTTCGCGGTCATTCGCGAAGGCAACATTCCGGTCATCGGCGTTTGCGCCGGCCACCAGCACATCGCGCTTGCTCACGGCACAGATACCGAGATGATGCGACGGTTGCGCGAGGGCGAGAAAGACCCGCATCCGAAGTATCACCCCGGCCGATTCAAAGAGTGGGGATTCCTGCCGGTGCGAGTTCTCAAACGCGACCCGTTATTTGATGGGTTGCCCGATACCGTTGTGGTTCAGGAGTATCACGTCGGAAAGGTCAAGTCGCTGCCGCCGGACTTTGAATTGCTGGCGCGGACTGAGGAATGTGAAATGCAGGCATTCAAGCGACGCGGCAAACCGGTCTACGGCACGCAATTCCATCCGGAGTGTTACGACGACGCGCATCCGCACGGGAAACGTCTGCTGCAAAACTTTTTCCGCCTTGCCGCCAATGCGCGGAAACCGTGAAAACGATCTCATATTTGCTCTGCGGGATTGCTTTGTGTCTTTCTTACAGCGTGAGCGTTTCGGTCGCGCGCGAGGTCTTTCAGACGCCGAACAACGGCAACAACCTCGGCGTCTGGCGCATCACCAACGAGCCGGCGATTCGTCATTGGGCGAATTATCACAACACGCAATGTTGGAGTCCCGACGGGCGGTATCTCTGCTACACGCGCTACGGGTTGCTCAATGGCCGATACGGCGACGCAGCGGACGAGGTTCATCTCTACGATTTGCTCAAGAACGAGGACCGGCTTCTCGAACGCGGTTTCAATCCGCGCTGGGCCAAGCTTCGCAACTGGCTGTTCTATGTGCGCATCACCGGCGACGGAAGAGGCAAGCGTGAACAGGTGGTCGAAGTCCGCTGGCTCGATCTCGACACGGGCACAACGAAAACCATCGCAGCCGGCGTGGAGATGCTCGGCGAAACCACGCACGACGACCGTTGGATCCTCGGTGCGAAACGATTTCGCAGGCAAACGCCGGAGTTTGTCACTGTCTGCATCGCGCTGCCGGACGGCAAGGTAGAGGAATTGCGCGAGGTGGTTGGCAGCCAACTGCTCCCGAATCCGCGCCATCCTGTATTCTTTACGCGCCAAGACCACAAGAGCGAGCCGTTTGGCGCGACGCGCTGGTTCTACGACCTCGATGGACGCAACAAGCGCATGGCTGTGCCGACGCTGCAACAGTGCCACATGAGTTGGATCGGCAACGGCGAATTTCTCCTGCTCGGCAACGGTCTTGTGCGCGGCCGGCGATGGAACGAACCGTTCCCCAGCAGCGTCCACATCCTCGCGTCCATCGGCGTCGGCGACATCAGCCCGTGTGGACGCAGCGGTCGTTACGTGTGCGGCGACCACAACGTCGCCGACCTGCGCCACGGCGACGGCTGGCATTTCATTGAGCCGCTTTCCATCATCTGTTACCCGGCGACGGTGCAGGACGATTCCGGTATTTACGACGCCGATCCCAAAGGCAGCCCCGATGGCACGAAGATATGTTTTGTCTCCAACTACGACCTCAAGGACGGCCCGCTGACCTATATCGAGAGCGCCTCGAAAGACGATGTGCTGCGTGTGAAATCCACCACGGGTTTTCCCGAAACCGGCTCACTTGTTCTCCGTCGCGAGGTTGTGGGCTACCGGCGGAGAACTTCGACGACCTTTGAGGGTTTGACCCGTTGCCTGCACAACACCCAGCGAAGTCCGGCGCATCCCGGTATGCCGGTGACTTCCTTTGAAGCGCGTTGCCTGACCGATGCGCAATGGCGGCAAATCCCCGGCGCGCAATCAGCGATGCGCAAGACCATCGGGGAAGATTACCCCGCGCTGTTGCGCCAGCGGCAAACCGATGTCTATGTCACTGTCATTCGCAAACCCGACCGTCCATATCTGCGCGCGACCCAACTTATCCCTGGCGAAGAACACTATGAAACGGCCGGTTATCACATTCTTCGCGACGGCCGGAAGATCACGGAGAAACCGTTGACGGTGGGCGCGAACGTCGAGCTACAGCTCGGCGAGTATCGTGCCGTGGCGGTCGAGTGGTCGGGCTTGGAGAGCGACCCGTCGCTGCCGTTGCGGGTCGAGAAGACCATGAAACTGCAAGTGCTGGGTGACGCGCCGAAGGATTTTTCGTGGACGAGCGAACGTTGGTTGGAGGGAAAATCAGTCCGCGAGATTATCCATCTCCATGACGGCGTCATTCACCGCGAATGGTATCAGGGTTCCGCGCTCATTCGCCGGCACGACCTCAACGCCGAAGGCAAAGCGATCCGGCGGCTCACGTTCGAGAACGGCAAGCTCACGCAACGCGAGTATCACGACCGCGAGGGCAAGCTGCTCAGTCGCGAACCGTTCGATGCGGCTGGATTCATCACGGAATGGATTCGCTTTGACCAGACGGTGGAGAGGGACCACTGGTGGTTTGACCGTGGAATGCCGGTGAAACAGATATCGAAGGAGGGTGAGTTTGTGAAGCAGGGCGACCAGTGGGTAGCGACGAAGCAACGCGAGCGCGGAGACAGAAAGAAACGGCGCTGAGATTACTGGCACTCCAGCGCAACCTCGTGCTTTGTGACGTTGGTCGAGAACGGCAGGCAAAGCACCAGACGGGCTTCCTCCAGTGTGCTGCGGCCATCTTTTCGGTATGGGTTGTGTGGTTTCTTCGGCCACAGGAGCCGCGCGCCGGTGGGAACACTGACGCGGATTCCGCGGTAAGTGAACCATGCGCCAATGTCGTTGGTCGTCCACTCGATGGGTTGTTCGCCCAACTTCACGGTTTTCCCGGCAGCAGTTCTCAGTTCCGCTTTCAAGTGTGGCAGGAACGTGATGTGACCTTCGGCGGACGCGCTTGCCTCGCACACAAGCGTCAGGCGCTTGTCGTCCAGCGGACGCACGGTGATGCGGCATTCTTCGTTGCCGTAGGTCAGATCGAGGCCCGGCGCGGCCTTGTCGGCGCGAAGGCGCGCGGCAAATGGTGTGTGAAGCAGATTACCCTTTGGTTTGAACTTGGGATTTTCGTCGCCGGGCTTGTGCCGGAGCAACGACGTGTCGCCAACGGTGAAGTTGCTCCAGAACGGCTGGAGCTTGGTGTTGCCGCCGCCCACGATCAGCCCGGCGCGGTCGTGGAAAATGCTGACGAAGTTCTGGCGATCCTGGTGCCAACGGCTGTTGGGCGGCTCGCAGACAAATGCCGATAAGCAGATGAACCACGGTTTCTTGCGCAGCACGAGCGCCTCGTTGTTGCCGACAACAGTCATCACTCCATCGCGCTCGGCTACAGTTGGTCCTGACTGGCCGTAGAGTGGGTGACTCGCCGCTTCGTCGGCGCTGACAGACCAATGGTTCAACTCGTACTGGCGCCGCAGGTAGCCGCGGCCCTCCGGTGTAAAGCTGAAACCCACGTTGGCATATTCGACGCCCGGATGATACGGGTTACGCTCGTCCACCGTTTCAACCATGCTGCCGTCGGGGTAGGTGAACGTGGCGTGAAACGCCGCTGCTCGCCGCAACGCCTCCAGCACGCTCGTGTCGCGTGACATCGCGTAATAGACGCCCAACGCTTCGACATAGACGAAATTGTAGAGAACCACCGGTCCTTTGTTCTCGGACCACCAGCCGCCGGGCGATTGTTTCGCAACGACCTTGGCCATGAACGAACGCGCCTGTTGTTTCCAATCGTCGCGGTCAAAACATTCGCCGGCGCAATAGAGCGCCATCGCGTGGTGCGTCGGGATGTTGTGGATGTGGTTCAAACACTTCTTCGAGATGTTGTTGAAGCCGAGCAACAGACCTTTCTCCCAATGTTGCCGCCGCTCAGCAGGCATCGCGTCTTTGATAAGTTGGAACGTCCGAATCCAGCGGCTGTATGTCCACGGCATCAACGTCTGGCCCCACGTCGAGTTGTCCTTCTTGCGGAATGTCCACATGCCGTTGTTGTCTTGATCGGCGATGAGCGCGTCGCCGCCTTTCATGATCGCCTCCAGCACGACCGGGTCGTGGTAGTAGGGGTTCGACTTGTCCTTGACCGCCCATGCCGCCGCAAGCGGGAACATGACGTTCTGATCCCCGCAAATCCACGGCTCCGTGCCGAAGCGACCCGTCTCGCGGTGTTGGCTCTTCAGAATCGCCGGCACGTCTTTCACCAATGACTTGAGGAACCGCTCGCGCGGGTTCCATTCGTCGGCGTGAAGTGCGGGCAGCAACGCGAGAATCAGAAGCATGGTTTTCATGATGATTGTCGTCTCAGTTCTTCGACGGTGTCGAAAATCGCCGCGACCTGCGCGTCGGTGACGGTGTTGTCCATGTTGATGCAGCAAACGCCGGTCAGCCACGGTTTTGCGGATTGACCGACCAGGCGAATAATCGTCGTGCGAATCTCCTCCGGCGTCATGCGAGTGATGCCGACCGGATCGAGGCGGAGATTGAGGAAGGTGTTCGGCAGATGTTTGCGAACTTCCGCAACGTCGCCGCCCCAACCCACGTCAAGGAAATCGAGATGCGGCACTTTCGCGTAACTCGCAGCGAAACGGTGCGGGTCTTTGCCGCAATGATGGATGCCGAAAGGACGGTGTTGTTCGCTCCACGCCGCGTCCACCGGCAACACGAAACGCTCGTAGTCCTGCGTCGAGATCATCGTGTTGGAACATTCCGAGTGTAGATAGACCGGCCGTCGGAAATGACGCACGGTGCGGTTGACGGAGATCGAGTTGCTGCCGGTCTCGGCTTCGATGCCGTTGGCAAACCGTTCGATGACCGATGCGATGTTACGGAAGGCTGTCGCGACTTGCTCCGGTGCGTCGGCCAAGTCGAGGAACAACTCCTGCCCGCGCAAATCGAGCGCGATGTTGAGGACGCCGGACCAGTTGATGTCGCCGAGCAGATAACCGTGACGGGTCTTCATCGCGTCGCGGAGCCGCTCGAATCGCTTGAACGCGGTGCTGCGGAATGGCGTTTCGGGATCCACGTCGAGCCGGTCGCGGTTCGCGGGGACAATATCGGGCGGAGCATCGGCCCGGTAGCGGACTTCGCAGCCGAGCATTTCCGAGAGCAAGTAACCGGCGGCATTGTGAACCGCGCCGATGACCGGCAAATCGCGCTCCCGGTCCGCGCCGAGACCGTGTTGGCCGAATCGTTCGTAGAGCACCGATTCCATGCGCCGTTCGCTTTCGACGCGCTTGGCGGGGTGGTAGAAGAAGTCTTCGTCGAACGTGATGCCGGCGTGCGCGTGCCACCATGATGGGTGCAGCACGATCTCCACCGGCAGCATCTCGTGGTCATGTTGGCTTGGAGTCATTTGTGGTCTTGCGCCACATCGTGGCAGTTCGTCATCTGGAAGGGCGGGCCGCTGGCCGCCTTGATGTTCACGTTCGACAAGATCAGCCCGTGGACATCGGTTGCGCTCAGGCCGGTCTTGGCGGAAATCGAGAGGCGCTGCAAGGTCACGTTCTCGATGGGTTGTTCGGGCAGCCCTGTGATTTCCACGGCGGCGCGCGCCCCTTCACAGGTGACGTCTTGGATGCGGACATTGCAAAACAGAGGCGGTTTGCCTTCGTTCGTGACGGCCCACGCCTTGTAGAATGTGTTGATGAAGATCGCCGAGCCTAGGATGTTCCTCATTGTGATCCGTTGGACGGAAACGTCCTCGACTACGCCTCCGCGGCCGCGTGCACTCTTCAGGCGCACCCCGTACAGCGTCCCATCATAAACACAATCCTGAACCAACACGTGGCGGACGTTGCCCGACATGTCACTGCCAATCACCGCGCCGCCGTGGCCGCGCTTGGTGAGACAGTAACGGATGACGACGTTTTCAGTGGGGCGTCCCACGCGCCAGCCGTCTTCATTCAGTCCGGACTTCAGGCAGATGCAGTCGTCGCCGGTGTCCAAGGTGCAATACTCGACCAGCGCGTTCCGGCAGGAGTCGAGGTTGATGCCGTCATTGTTGGGACCTCTTGGCGGACCGGCGTTCTCGACAGTCACGCCACGAACGATCACGTTCTCGCAGTACACGCACTGGATGGTCCAGAAAGGCCCGGCGTCGAGCGAGACGCCTTCGATCAGCACGTTGCGGCAATTGATGGGCGAGATAAACTGTGGCCGCAGCGGCTTGTCAGGACTTCCGAAGATGCGTTGTGCGACGGGCACCCCGCGTCGGCCATAATCCAAGAGAATCGCAGCCATCTCGTCCTGACGTTTGACCCAATCCCACCACGGCTGGCCTTGTCCGGCGAGTTTGCCGGCTCCAGTGACGGCGATGTTCTTGCAGTCGCGCGCATAAATCAGCGGCGAGTAGTTGTAGCACTCAAACCCAGCCCATCGCGTGAATACCACGGGCAGGTAATCCTTCGGGTCGGTGCTGAACAGCAACACGGCATCCTTTTCCAGATGCAACTCGATGTTGCTTCGGAGATGAATCGCGCCGGTCAGCCAGGTTCCTGCCGGCACGAGAACGCGACCGCCGCCCGCCTTTGCGCACGACTCAATCGCCCGCGCAATCGCTGTCGTGCACAACGTCTTGCCGTCGCCGACAGCGCCGTGGTCGCGGATATTGACAGTTCGCTTGGGGAAAAGAGGACGCGTCGGTTGAGGCATTGTGAACGGTGTCTGAACCGGTTCCATCTCCGTCGGTAGCATGGTCGCACCAACCCGAGTTGCGTCGGCGGTTTGCGACGGGGAACGGACTGGCGTGATGAAGTCCCTCTCGTTGATTTGCAGCCATTGGCCGCGGAGCGCAAGCCAGATTTCACCGGTGCGGCGCTCGAACATGTAGGCGTAACGGAGCCTGCCGCCGGGTTGTTTCGCGATGACCGTGGGCGGCGTCCATGTCCTGCCGGCGTCGTTGGAGAAGGCAAGAAGCATCTCTTCGCGGTACACGCTGTCCGGCTTCTCGGCATAACGCGGTTTCAAACGGCGCGGCCAGTCGGGTTTGCCGTCAGGGTGCAGCGGATTCCAGACAAGCGCCAGCCGTCCGCTGTGCAGCGACAACAGGAACGCAGGCGAGTTCGACGCCTTGATGTTTGTCGGTTTCGGCTCGGTCCACGTTAGGCCGCCGTCGCGGCTTTCGCTCATCCAAAGACTTTCTCGTGTGGTGCGCAACAGCATTAGCAGCGAACCATCGCGCCGCTCCGCCACAGTGGCCTCGAAGCCGCCGTCTTCCATCCCGTTGCCGCCGATGTCGAGGTCCTTGCTGTTTCGCCACGTCTTGCCGCCATCGTCCGACACGAACACGATCGTCACATGGCGCGGCGGGCTGTAGCGAAGTTCCTGAAGTGGCACCACCAACCGGCTCTCGCGCGTGCAGATCGCGCCGATGAACGCTCCGCAATAGCCTTCGATGAGCCGTTGATGGTTCGTCCAAGTCTTGCCGCCGTCGGCGCTGCGAGTGCACCAGATTTGCAGTCGCGCACCCGGCAGAGGCATGTTGTCCAGCGTGCGCTCCAGCTTGAAGCCGGCGCTGTCGGAGTAGATGAGCGCCAACGCGCCGTTGTTGTCCTCGACCAACATGCCGCTCTGCGCCTTCGGGCCGGGGCCGGGTGGAATCTCGGCGAGTGGCTGCCAGTTCTTGCCTTCATCCGAGCTGAGCATGAACTTCCCATTCGACGCGCAGGCAAAACGTCCGTCCCGCAACATCAACACGCGGCCCGGCGCGCGGAAGGCAAGCTTCCCAATCTTCGGATGAAGTGTCATCTCGACGGTGAGCGGCGCAGCCGCGAGCAACAGGATGATTGCGCTGAGTGTCATTTCAGTGTGATGGCGAAAAGCTCGGCCTGCTGCAGATGCACGCGAAGCATGTAACGGCCGGGCGGCAGATCATTGATTTGTTTTTCCCTCCAGCGTGCCTCATGCGCGAGGGCGTCGGTTTTCATCGGCACGGCATCGTCCTTGGTGAAACCACGCAAGCGATAACCGTCCTCGTTCAGCATTTCGAGACGCGCTTCGCCTTTCGAAGCATCCGCATTGAGGATGACGGTCCTTATGCCGGTGAAATCGCGGAGTTTCAGGGTGATCTGGCCGATGGTGTTGGCGCGCGGCTCGGGTTTCCTGTTCGGGTCATTGGGGTTCCAATTCCGCAGCGCGGCGCGAGGATCGGGCGCGATGCCGACGAAACGATCGCGTTTGATCTTGGCCAAGCCGATGCCGCTGCCGTATCCCGTGGCCCGTTTCGGCATGTCTTTCTCGTCGGGATTGGGAAAGCGCACGAGACCGCGGTTGCCGGCGTAGTAGAACCAGATCTCATCACCCATCATGATGGGATTGCCATTCGTCACCAGAAAGCTGGCATCGAAGAACTTCTTGCCGCCGCGCGCGAGCACGATCTGTCGTGTGCGACTCCAACGCAAGCCGTCGCGGCTGGTCATCAACTCGATGTCTATCGTGCCATTCTCGCGAGTGAAGAGCTGGTTGAGTGAGAAATAGACGCCCTCGTGAACAAAAACCGGCGAGGTGTGGAATTCGAGGTTTGCGCGATCATGTTCATCTGTGCAGGCCAGCAGTTGCGGCTTCGACCAGTGAAGGAAATCCGCGCTCTCGCTGCGGCCCATGCCATGTTTCCAGTTGATGCCGCCATCGGGGCCGCCAATCCACATCTTGCCGTAGATGACGTAGCGTTTGAGCCGCGCATCCCAGAGCGCGTCCACCGCGTCGCTGAGCGACATCGGATAACGCCATTGCCGCCACTCGCGGCCATCGGGGTTCTTGAGATGAAAATAAACGCTCTCATCCTCAAAGGGCGGCGGCATGGTCTTGGCGCCGAAGCCTGTCTTCATCAGCACACCATTCTGTTTCGACCAATGAATGCCGTCGGGAGAGAAAGCCACGCAGAGGCCGGCCACACCCGCCTCGCCCTCGCCGCCATTCCAGTCGTAGTAGGCCATCTTGTATTTCTTCGCGGGGTCAGTCTCATCGGGACTGACCACGACCGAGTTCGCATAACGGTCGCCGTAGCCATTCGGCGCGCCGATGAGGACGATGTTGCTTTCCTTGACGTTGAAGCCGCGCGTTTCGTAGGGGAACAGCTTCAGCTTCGGTTTGACCCAAGTGATGCCGTTGTCGGACTCGGCGTAGGCGACGACGCATTTGAACCGTTTGTCCTCCGCTCCCTTCCCCGAATACGCCTGATACCACATCTGCATTTTCCCCGTCTGCGGATCGCGATAGACGCTGACCCAGCCGAGGGTCTTTTCCCACGGACGTTCCGGGTTGTCGGGCGTGAGGACCGGATTACCTTTGAACTTCTCCAACTGATGGACAATTCTCTTCGTGCCCGACCGGTAGAGAACCTCGTGGTCGTCCACAAACAGCAGTGTCTGCGCCATCAGTCCAATCGCAGCGAATAGTGTGCAGGTCATTGGAGTGTGATGGCAAAGAGTTTGGCGTTGTCGAGGTGGACGCGCAGCATGTAACGGCCCGGCTTCAACTGGCCGAGGTTCTTCTCCTTCCACGCGACCACGGCGGCAAGCGAATCGCCCGTCACCGGGACGGCGTCGTCCTTGGAGAACCCCCGCACTCGGAATCCATCCTCGTTCAGCAGCTCGACAGCGATCTTGCCCTTTGTGGCATCGGCGTTGATCGTGATCGTGCGGACGTTGCTCAAGTCGAGCGGACGCAACGTGACTTGGCCGATGATGTTTGGCTTCGTGAGCTTCGGCGCTTCCTTGCCGACGGTGTCGCGCGACACCTTGAGGCTGTTGCGCAGGCTGATTCTCGGATCGGGGACCACGGCAACAAAGCGATCCTTTCTCATCACCGCCAGCCCAATGCCGCTGAAGTAATCCTTCGTGCCGATGACCTGCTGATCGAGCCCGACGCCCCCGATGGCTGTGCCTCGATAGCCGCCGTAATAGAACCAAATCTCATCACCGACAAAGAACGGTGTGCCGTTGCTCAACAGCGTCGCCGCATCAAAGACGGCGCCCTTGCCCCGCTCCAGAAAGTGAATGCCGGCGTAAGGACGATTCCACGTGAAACCGTCCCGGCTGCTCATCAACTCGATGTCCATGACGCCGGCGGAACGGTTGAGAATCTGATTCAGCGAGAAGTACTGTCTGTTGTAAAGAAACACCGGCGACGTGTGGAACTCAATCTGCGGCGGATCGTTGTCGTTCACGCAGAGGATGAATTGCGGCTTCGACCAGTGGATAAAATCCCGGCTCTCCGCGCGACCCATGCCATGCTTCCAATGCGTGCCACCATCCGGCCCCTGCATCCACATCTTTCCGTAGCTGACATAACACCCCTTCAAGTCATCATAGAACACGTCCTGCGCGTCGGACATGGACAACGGCACCAGCCAGCTCCTGCGAGGTTTGCCGTTCTTTCCCGGGGTTTCGACATAGACGCTCTCGCCGGCAAAAGGAACTTGTTTGCCTTTGGCTCCGAACGAAGTCTTTTGCACAATGCCTTTGTGTTTGGTCCAATGAATGCCGTCTGGTGAAAACGCCACGTGCGTGCCAGCCCCGAGGTTTCGTTCATCATCCGGCTCCCAGTCGTAATAAACCATCTTGTAACGCCGAGACGGGTCCGTGTCGCGAGAGTCCACAAGGACCGAATTGCCGTAGCGGTCGCCGTACGCATTCGGCGCGCCGATCAACACGATGTTCGTTTCCTCACACTCGTAATACGGGAACAGTCCCAGATTGGGCTTCACCCAGGATTTCCCATCAGCAGATTCCGCATAGGCAACCACACATCTGAGGCGTTTATCCTCGGTGCGCTTCTCGTTATACGCCTGATACCACATCTGGCATTTCCCCGTTGCGGGATTCCGATAAACGCTCACCCAACCAATCATGCCTTCCCACGGTTTGTCTGGCGCGACGACCGGGTTACCCTCGAATTTCCGCAGCGGCGCGATGTCCTTCCTCGTGCCGGAGCGATAGAGCACGTCTTCGTCATCCACGAACAGAATGGTGCGTCCGTCAGCATGCACCGCGGTCAGTGGAATCAACAACAGGGCAACCAGGACATGCTTCATAAGGTTAGACCACTACTTTGGTGTTTGCTCCTCGTTCGAGGTTGATGTCCATATTAGGCTTGTTCGTCTTCCACGCTCCCACGGTGAAGTCGGGCGCGTCAATGGAATTCGAGCGGTTGAGAACCGACCATTGGCTCAACGGGACAATCGCGCTCCACGCTGCCGCATCGTAAACGTCCTGATCGAGCGGCAGGCCGTTGCGGAGGCAAGCAATCAGGTGCCAGTCCTCCAACAGGTCGCTGCCGCCATGACCAGCTTTCATCTGGCCGGCGAGTTCGCTCATCTTTCGAGTGATTGTCGGCGTGTATTTTTCCACTAATGCCTTGTATTCCTGCTCGGACACCCACTTGTGGTTGCCCGTAGCAAGCCTCGGCGGCTGCGGATCGTAGAGCGCAGCGCCTTTGGTTCCGTAGATGCCGTGAATGACGTTGTGCGGCGATGGCGACGTGGCATCGTGCTGAAGCATGATGGTGCGTCCCATCGTGGTCCGGATGGTGGTGAGACTCATGTTGCCGCGATAGGTCTTTTCAGCAAACGGCTTGAAGAAATCATCCGTGGCAGCAAGCTCCTTCGCTTTTGCCTGCATCATGAAGTCGTTGCTCTCGACGGACACGAGGAACTCGAACTTGTCGCCCCGGTTGATGTTCATCACCTGCGCGACCGGACCGAGACCGTGTGTCGGATAGATGTTCCCGCGTTTCGAGCCGTACAGCTTGAGCCACCACATGTCCCAGTACATGTTTTTGTTAAAGTTGTTCTTCATCTTGCTGGTGTTGTAGGCGCAGTCGGCGTGCACGACCTCGCCGAAGAACCCTTGCCGGGCCATGTTCAGCGTCATGATCTGAAAGTCCATGTAGCAGTCGTTCTCCATCATCATGCAATGCTTCCGTGTCCGCTCGGCGGTCTCCACCAACTGCCAGCACTCCTCGATGGTCCCCGCTGCCGGCACCTCGGAGGCCACGTGTTTGCCGTGGTTCATGGCATAGACGGACATCGCCGCGTGCAGGTACCAAGGCGTTGTCACATAGACCAAGTCAACGTCGTCACGCTCGCAAACCTTCTTCCAATCTTCTAGGCCGGTGAAGATCGTCGGGTTGTGCGGTGTGCCGTCCAGACGTTTCGTGGCCGCCGCCGCCTTTTCGGGGCGGATATCGCAGAGCGCTTTGATCTCGACGCCTTCGATATGACGCAGAATGTTCAGGTGCGCCGGGCCGCGCTGGCCGAGGCCGATGATGGCAACTCGTATCCTTTCCAGCGGAGGCGCAGCGAAACCCGACATGTTGAACCGCTGGACGTGGGCCTTCTGCAACCGCGTGCTCATCCCGGCGGCATCATTCTTCGCTTGCGGAGGCGCGCAGCCGCCGACAAGAGCCAAGCCGGTCAAGGTGGTTGTCTTGATGAAATCTCTTCGGTTCGTTTTCATGGTTCTCCTGTTATGGGCTTGTGCTGGTGAGGACACCGACTTCCGCCTCGACAAGTTGCAGTGGTTTGCCTGTGGGGTTGGCTGTGAGAATCACTTCGACTGTGTTCCAGCCAGCGTTCAACCATCCCAGATCGGCAGCCGGCCATTGCAGGTAAGCTTCCGTGGGCGGCGGATGCGAGCCGTTGCCGTGTCTTGTGCCTGTAGTGACGACGAGATATTTGGTGGTGGCGCCGCTGTGAAGACGATGGCCGTTGATGTTAACGGTCATGGCCACGCCGGTATAGGCGCGGTTGGCTCCATAAAGACCGAGGCGCAGGGCGGCGTAGCGTGGAGCAGGGGTCACTTTTGCCAAGTCCTCGCCGATGAGCAGACGAAGTGTTGCCGGTTCGTTAGGCTTCAAACTGACCGGTAGTTGTTTGCGGTATTCGTAGCTGTCCTCGCAGTCGTGGTAGTAACTTTGTGTGACTTGGTACCGGCGGTCACGGAAAAGGAGGGGCTGGTCAATGACGTTGAAGTTATAAAACTGAAAACCAATTGCACCGAGGTATTGCTGGTTCAACATCGCACCGTGAACTTGCGCGGTATCAGGATCGCGTGTGACGGGCTTTGAATAGGTAGCGATACAGTGGTCGTCAGTGAACGGCCAGTTATAGCCAGCGCGACCATATATCGAACCAACCACTTGGATCCCGACTGGCTTCGCAAGACGCACAAACTCATCCAGAGGCATATCGTGTGCGAGTGTCATCACTTGTGCTGGGATTACCACGTCCACCAGCCGCTTCGCCATCCACTCGCTGACATCGAGGCCGGACCATGCGCAGTTCTTCATTGCAGGCGGCACGCGCACCACAAGCGTCATTGAGCGGCCTTGCTTGGAAGCGATGGCGTTGAGGCGTTCACGGACTTGTCTTACCATGTCGGTGATCAAATGAGCGTTCTTTTGCGCCTCTCCGGGTGGAAAGAACACTTGGAAGCGGTTGAAGTCGAGTTCGAAGCCGTCCATCAGGTCAGCGTATCGGTCGCAGGCTTCGAAGATCACGGCGAGTCGGTACGCTCGCACCTCGTCACGCGCGAAGTTGAGCAGATGCCGATAACCGTCGTAACCCGCGATGGGGGATTTGCCGATGGTCGCGTCTTGATGTTCCATCCAAAACCGTCCGGTGAGCGGATAATTTAGTGGATCGCTGGTGAAATGGGCATCGTTCATCCGATAGGAGGGAAAGAATTTCAGGCCACGTTCGCGCGCCCTCTGGCCGACGATGCGCGGAGCATCGAGGCCCGCCTCTGTCGCGGCGCGGCATCGCTCAATTCGTGTCTTCCATTTTGGATCGTCGCTGTACTTTGTGTGACGCCAACCCCAAGTGCTGGCGACCTTGGTCGGATAGTAGAGAATGTCAGAACCCGCGCCGATGGAATACATGAGTGTCTTCACCGGGCCACGTGCGACGTCATCAATGAGTTGCTGTAATCTGGCCTGCGATTGTTCCGGTTTTGTTCCGGTGAAAGAAAGGTCGCCATCAAAGTTCTGCATCAGTCCGGACTCGGCGGCCGGCAACCGCGCACAAACAGTCAGGATACAAATGACCGGCAACTTGAGGTTCATGGTTTCTTCGGGGGAGCCGCTGGCGATTCACTTCCATGTGCGAGCGAGTTGTTGGTGATCGAGTTGTCTTTCCCGCCTTCGATGCGCAACGACGGCGCCGGTTTTCGTTCCGCGCGGCTATCGCGGATCAAACAGCCGGTGACCATGCTGCCGGTGACATCGCGAAGAAGCAGGCCGGGACCATCGCTGTCGAGGATGGTGCAATTGCCAACGTTGAAGCCGCTGCACTTCTCCAGCAGCACGGCGGCGGGTTTGCGCAGGACGCCGTTGACGCGGAGGCCGCTCAAGGTGCAGTCCGCGCAGTTGGTGAAGATGATGCCGCCGTTGGCCTTCGCCGCTTCGCCGAGAAAATAGCGCGGATTGCGGTCGAAGCTGTTCGGGCCGACGACCACGTTGCTGCTGTCCTCGACCAACAGATCGTGCTCGTAGGCGACTCCGAAACTGTTGCCGCTGATGACGACACCGCGCGCGTGGCGGACGTGGATGTTCACGCGCACGTCGCTGAGGATGTTGTCGGCAATCGTGAGATGGCCCCACTGGGTCTTCTCGTCCTTGCCTTTGCCGAAGAAGACAATGTTGGCGGAGCCGGGGGTGGTGCCGGTGTGCTGCAACGTGCAACCGACAATCGCCACCTCGGCGATGGAACCGCCGGTGCAATCGAGCAGGACGTTCGCGGTCGGGGGAGTGTTGGTGGACATGTTGGCTTCGATGTCGCACGTACCGATCTGCAGGTTGCGCACGCCGCCGCCGAGCGACACGACCCCGCCGCCGGCGTTGTAACTGATGTGGCAGCCGATGATGTTCGACTGGTGCAGATCAACGTTGTCGTAGAACACGCCGATGCCGCTGTTGTTGTAGATGTGGCAATCGCTGATGATGACGTTACGATTGCGCGTGGTGAGGTGGATGCCATGACGCGCTTCGCGCACGGTCACTCGCGTAATCGTCAACTGCATCGTCCCTGTTACCTCAATGCCATCGGCTTCGGGGTGTGCGCCGACGATTTCGAGGCCATCCACCATCGGTGTGCGTTGGCGCTCCCAGACGTTTGGCTTGACGCTTTTCGGGTCTGCCGTTCCTTTGTGTGTGCCGACGAACTTGAACGCCGGACCTGCACCCGCCATCACAATGGACACCGTGCCATCGCCAACGAGCGAGGTGAAGCCGGTCCTGTCGAGTTCGATGATCACCGTGCGCGTGAGCCGGTAGGTGCCGCGCAGGAACCGCACCGAGCCGATGCCGCTGTCCACGGCCTTCTGCATCGCCACCGTGTCGTCCGCCTTGCCGTCACCGACAACGCCGAACGATGACAGGCTGCGATCCAACGTTTGAGCGAATGCCGCGTGAGCGACGACCAGAAAAATACAGAGAGACAGTTTCATGTTTTATCTCCAACCGTTTTGTCGTTGGCGTTCATGGAAGCGGCAAAGGGATGATTGTAGGTTCAGTCGTTTGGCCGGCTAACGCAAGTAAAAGACGTGATGCGATTTGGAGGTCGAGAGTATCGCTGCTGGCCCGCTGGATGGCGGCTTCGGTGTAGAACTTGATCTGTTCCGGTGTTCCGCTACGGCGGGCGGCAGCAAGCCAGAGGTCGGGTGTGATGCGTGGCGCTGCTCCAAACTTGCTACGCAGATTCTCCCACAGCCGTGGTTGTGGTGGATCAATATGCGCGGCGAGATAGATGTTGACGACGCCGTCGGGGTAGGGGTTCTCAAAAGTCCGTGTCTTGGGCGAGTTCCCCTTGGTCCATGCGAAATATCCTTTGTCGGCACGCCAGAATTTCGCGATCGCAGCGCTTGTCCGCCCAACAATCTCTCGACACCGCTTCGCCTGCTCGCGTGCGCCAAGCGCCTCAAACAATCGCGCTCCCTCGACCAGGCCGATGCAGACGTCAATGTTGTCCATCGGATACTTGTAGCGATGCGGGACGGAAGACCAAGTGAGGTTGTCGGACGGATCGAGCGCGAGTTCGATGGCGTGCAGTGACAACTCCGCGCGCCGTTTCATCTCGTCAACGGGAATGCCGCCCGCTTGTGTCTGATGATAACGCCACAACGCGGCGAGATAGGTGGGCGGGTAAACGTCAATCGAATCGCGTTTCGGTGACGGAGCGTATGATCGAGTGGTGCCGTAGAAGTCGAGAATCGTGCCGTCGTTGCGCATGTGTGCGGCATACCAATCGAGCCAGCGACGGACGCGATCAAGATCGTCAGGCTGCGGTTCAAGTTTGTGAGCCGCGAGAAGCGCGCAAGCGCCGACATTACCAAAGTACGGCCAGATACGCACGGCATCATCCTTGATCGTGACCCGGAACGCGCCGTCGTCCAATTGCGCTTTGCGGATAAAATCCCGGCAATGACGAATGGCATCGAGTGGCGCAGCGTTCGCCGTGGCAGTCAGCAGGAGCGTGAGGGAAAGAATGACGCTGTGTTTCATTTGTTTGTTCTTACCGTGGAAGCCGGCAGCGCATCAAGCGCGAACCGGAACTGAAGTAAAGCATTTCATCCCGCGCGATGCAGAAGCCGTGGGTGCGTTTCAACGACGGGTCGCGCGCGACCACCTTGACGCTGTGGTCGGTAGGGTCAATGGCAATGATGGCATCCTCACCGAGTCCGTAGATCAGGCCGCGCGGGCCGAATGGTTCGTCGGCAAGTTCCGGATAGTGCAGGCCCTTGACGGGAAGAACACCGGTGAAAACGGTTTTGCGTGCGACCGGATCGAAGACGTAGAACTTGTTTCCGCTTCCAAGACCATACACGAGTCCGTTGGCGGCGCGCAGGGCGGCACTGTAGCTCTTGGTGCCGGGCAGCGGATGCGCTGTGAAGACGGCCTTCTCTTGTTTGCAGTTCCAGAGGAAAATGCAGGCTTCCTTCTCGGTGGGAATCGCGGAGGAACCGCCGCTGATGCTCGTGGTGATGAGCAGTTCTCCCGTTTTCGGCAGACTCACGAGCCGGTGGAGGCTCTGGTTGGTGATGACGTTGGTCCATGTCTTGTGGGAGAAATCATCGGGATTCACCCGCAGCAACGCGCCGCCAAGCCGTCCTTTGGAGGGGAATGTGCCGGTGTAGATCATGCCGTCAGGGCCGAGCGTCAACTGCACGGGACGTTCCTGGCCGGGCAGCGTGACGACGTGGCGCGGGTTGTCCGGTTTGCGAATGGGCTTGGACGGATCGAAGAAGTCCACGCTGGCGTTCATGTAGCTGCTGAGGAAAAGCCCCTTCGAATGATTTACGACGTCATAAACCTGAATCGGACCGCGGGTGAGGATACCGAAGTTGGTCATGTCGCCGGTGCGCGGGTCGTAGCGGAACGAGAACGCCGGGAAAACGGTGCCGCCATAAATACAACCGTCGCGCTCGCAACCGACGCTGAAAATTTGCCGGGGCGATCCCTCGAAGCGCGTCTGAAGGAAACTAACGGCCTTGGCTGTTGTGTCGGTGATCTTAATCCGGCCATCCTCGCCGATGTTGCTGATGACCTTGTCGCCGGTTTGCAACGGATTGGGCGGGCGACGCGGCGGTTTTGGTTTGCCGACCGTGATTCCGTCGCGCCGGCAGAGAAACGTCGTGCCGCCGGCGCGACCATACACTTGGCCGTCGTCCGCGACCCACACGCTCGGCGCGCCTTGGGCTTTCGTAAGTCCCGCTGGCAAAATCTGTTTCTTCTTGCCGGTGACGGCGTCCACGGCCCATAACTCGCGGTGATGAAGGCCGACGGGACAATAGACGACGTTGTCGTCGCTGATGGCCGGATGGATGATGTAGCATTCCTTGGGATCGTCGGAGAGCCGGCCCAGGCTGTCCACCTTGCCCGTGCGCGGGTCGCAACGAACCAGCGCCGTCTGCGGATACGTGCCGACGTAGAAACGCCCGTCCGGCCCGACCGCGCTGCCAATCCAGTAGGACGCGGGCTTGGCCGGCACGCCAAGCGTCACGAGTTCGCGTTTCACCGCGTCGTACTTCAGAAAGCGGCCGGGATTGCCAGTGTAGGCGTAGAGGTTTCCGTCAGCGGCTTTGGTCGTCTGGATGTGACTGCGGCCAAAACGCGTCGTCTCCAGCCAAATCACGTCGCCGTTGTCGAGCCGCACGCCGACGATCGCATGCTTGTCCTCAGCTTCATACGCGGCCCACGCGATGTCGTGGCCGTCGGGGTCGCGCGTGATGTGTCGTAACGCCAGTGTACGGACGCGCGCCGGTTCGCCAAGGTCTTCCACCGTGACACCGGTCAGCAAGGAGGTGGCAACCGCAGCGAGGAGGGGAATGATGAGGAGTTGCATTTGATCAACGGAGCAGGTCCTTGCGCGCCGCCGACACAATGCGCTCAACCTCGCGCGCCATCGCCGGCTCGACCGCCGCCGGCGGCTGGCTCGCCACCAGCTTGCGCCACGCGTCGTCGGCCTGCTTCAGCAGTTTATCATCGCCGCACGGCGCCGGCTCTGCGTGGTTGCAGTAGTTGCGGTCAAAGAGTTGCGGATTCCAGCCGATGTTCCGGAAATGTTCCGCGGTGTGTTCGCTCTCCAAATACGTCTCCTTCTCGCAGAACAGCAACTCGTTGATCAAGTCCACGGCGCACGTGTCGGCGTTGACCTCGATGCCGCGATGGAAACGATAGATCGCCTTGTTGATCTCAAGGTCAATCATCGCCTGCGTCGGCGAGAACGCCGCGGCGTTGTCGAGCGCGCCGATGGCCAGCGGCAGGCTCACCGTGCCGCCAAACGCCATCTGGCGATATGTCTTCATGAACGCCGCCTGCAGGCCGGGGACTTTCGCCTCGACGTAGCCCGGCTCGACGTTGAGGACGATGCCGTAGCGGTGGCGGAAGAGTTGGTGCAACGCCACGTCGGTCAGGATCGCCGCCGGTGTGCAGTAGCACACCTGCGTGGTCTTCATGTCCATCTCTCCGGAAATACTCGTCGCGAAATAGGACACGTCCGGGTTGATGAGGCTCGTGGCGGTGATGGAGCCGAGGATTTCCGCCGCCGCTACGATGGCCGCGCCGGCCGGTGTCATTGGCGCAGTCGCGCCGAGGATCGGCATCGGCGCGAAATTGACCGGGAACCCGTAGCGCAATGCTTCTTCGAGCACCTCGCACGAACGCGTGTCCACTTTCAGCGGCGACGTCGTGCAGTAGGCAGCGACGAAAATCGGCGGCTGCGTCCGCAACGCCTCGCGGTCGCCGCCGGTGACGAGCGACGCCAGTTCGGCTAGGTATTTTACTTCGCGCGCCGCGCTGGTGCCGACCCAGCCGGGTTTGCGCGTGTTGAGCAACAACAGCCGCGCCGACTCGATGATCTCGATGCGCGAATCGAACTCGCCGCAGATGAACGGCGCGTTGATGGCTTTTGCACAGGGCAGGGCGTTGCCCAAGCGGATCATGTCCACTTGGTCCTGCGCAGTCGGCTTGCGAAACCGGCCAAGCGGGTAATCGTATATCCACGGTGCGGCATACCCGTAGTCCACCGTGAACTCCTCCGGCATCGCCACGTCATCATCGGGCAGGCTACGGCAAAACGGATACCACAGCGACGACCTGACCATCCGGTAGCGGCCGCGTTGGGCGGCGATCTGGCGCTCGACCAAGTCCGGCTTGAACCATGCGCGTCGCGCGGCGAAGTCCACGCGGCAACCGGCATCGGCCAGCGCACGAAGCAGGAACTCACTCTGAATTTGCAGCCCCGTTCGCTCCAACACCTCCAGCGTGCCGCGATGCAGCATCGCCATCTGCTCCGGCTCGATGACTCTCAGCATTCCTTTTAACATTGTCATCCTAAACTGCCTTGTTCACGAAGGGCGATTCCGTGATTGAACTGTTGTAACGGCGTTCAATGTGTGGCTCCTGTGCAATGAACCGTGCCCGAAATCAAACTGCCCGTCAAGATAATCGGACGCTTGGAAACTCTTCGGAAAAAAACGTTGACAGGGTGCGGCGCAATAGGATAGCTTGCGAGCACTGAGAGTCGTATGAGACGTACGGTGGAGACAGAGACGTACCGAGTCGCTTGTTCGCTGCGATCCGACGCAGAGTTATACCCCCCCCCACACACAAATTAGGCCGGGGCTTGCCTGCTGGCAAGCATGCAGTCAGAGTGAGTAACCAATCCTAGGGAACAATGTCTTCTTCCTCCTCCAGTTCATCGGCGTCATCGTCCAGCAGCGGTTCCGGCACGCCCGGCAGCCTTGGGTTCACCTACAACGCGTCGGCTGCCGGTGAGTTTATCGCTGGCCTCGAAAGCGGCGATGTGCCCTACACGCTGGAGGGTTGGTTCTACCTCGATTGGACTGACGAGTCGAAGAACGTGCTTAACCTCACCAGCCCGAACGGCAAGACGGCACCTGAATGCGTCGGGTTGCTCGTCAATGTGGACGAAAACGGCGACTTCATGGTCCAGAGCGACTGGATCGGCATCTATGCGAACAGTGACCGCATCGGCTCCGGCGTAGGGTGGCACCATATCGCAGTTTCCTATGACCCGGAGGCCAGTGTCGTCTATGTTGCCGTTGACGGCCGGGTAAAGGCCGTCAACATGCAGGATGACCTCGACCTTGAGCTTGGCGACATCGGCATCAACGGCTGGGTGGGCAGCAACACCGAGCACGGCAACATCCGGATTGGCCCCTGCCGCATCAGCGACATCGCCCGCTACACCGAGAACTTTACGCCTCCCGGCACCTTGCCGGCGGATGAATACACAGTCGCGGCCTACGACATGCACGAGGGGAGCGGGACGACCGTCCACGACCTGAGCGAGAACGGCAACGACCTGACGATTACCGACCTGAGCGGTTCGCACTCGTGGCTGTCGTTCACGCCGCAATACTGGCCAAGCAGTAGCAGCAGCGGAAGTTCTTCTTCATCGTCAAACACGAGTTCCAGCAGCACGACCTCATCCTCCTCAAGCATACCACCAAGCAGTTCGTCCAGCGCGCCACCCTCATCCAGTTCTTCCGGTCCACCACCGTCTTCCAGTTCCTCGGCAAGCAGCGGTGTTCCGGACGAGTGTCCGGAGAATTTATCCGGCTATTGGCGGATCGCGGGTTATTATGACGGGCTGCTGGAACGGTGCGAGGATTGCGACACGGGCGTGGTTGACGAGACGCCTTGGAATGGCACCATCAATCAACCACAGCAGTCGCCGGAATGTTCGTGGGGCTATAGCAACACGGGGCTTTACATCAACGGCGCGCTGTTTGGACACTGCGAAGTCGGTCTGGACATCAGCAACGGCCGGTGGTGGCTGTTGGTTTCGTGCAAGACCCCACAGCAGAACGCCTCGACCATCTGGCTCGGCTACAAGCACACCGGGGCGACTCCCGTCGGCACCTACACGCGCGCCGATGGCTGCGCGGAAAGTCCGGAGACGTTGGAGTTGGAGGAAGACCCTGGATCGTCCTCCAGTAGTTCAAGCTCATCCAGTTCGTCGTCAAGCCAGTCGAGCAGTTCTTCCAGCGAACCACCATCAAGCAGTTCATTTTTCATCAGTAGTTCATCGTCGAGTGCCTCCTCTGGTAGCCAATCATCCAGTTCATCCAGTTCATCCAATTCCTCCAGCAGCGGAAGCTCCTCCAGTAGTTCGTCGCAGAGCAGTAGCTCCTCGTCCTCATCATCCTCATCGTGGACTGGCCCGGAGTTGAAGCTCTGGTTTGACGCCGCCGACGCGGATACACTCTTTCAAGACGCTGACATGACCGAGCCGGTCACAGCGGACGAGGACCCGGTGTGGGCGTGGAAAGACAAGAGTGGCGGCGATCACCACATCATCGCCAGCGATGAAGATGCCGCACCGATGTACAAGATCGCTATCCAAAATGGCCTGCCCGTCGTGCGGTTTGATGGCGAGGAGAATCTACTCACCGGCGCGGTGTCGGGACTTGGCGGCAACAGTTCGAAGACGTTGTTCCTTGTCGTGAGGGTCAGCGACGAGGACCAGACCGCATTTCATCTGGGTGACAAGACCGATCTTGACGGGTTTGGGTTCCGCCGGAACGCCAGCGGCTATGCCGAAGGATTCCAAGACAGCAGCGGCAATGGCTGTGTTGACGACGACGAGATGACAGCGGACATGGCGGTCGTAACGCTGGTCAAAGACGGTAACCATTTAAGCCTTTACCTCGATGGCGATTTGGTGGCAGAAGCTGACCTTCCTGAAGATGCGAACATCGAGAACGACACTTTTGGCTTGGGCGCTCTCAACGACGGCAGCGCTTCGTTCCTCAACGGTGATATCTGCGAGTTGGCCTGTTTCGACGCCGCACTCGATAACTCCCAGCGCCAAGGCGTGGAGGTGTACCTTGCCGTGAAGTGGTTCATGGAGATTCCCTCCAGCAGTTCCAGTTCGTCCTCCTCTTCGTCGTCATCCAGTTCATCCAGTTCCAGCAGCAGTGCCAGTTCGTCGAGTTCCAGCAGCGGTTCTTCGGTGTCCAATTCGAGCGCCAGTGAAAGCTCCACCAGCGAGTCTTCAACCAGTGAGTCCTCGACTTCGACAAGTTCAACTAGCACGTCCTCAACCTCGACGAGTTCGACCAGTGAATCCTCGACTTCGACGAGTTCAACCAGCACCTCTTCAGGTTCCAGTAGCGGTTCATCGAGTTCCGCAAGCAGTTCCTCCAGTTCCAGTAGCTCATCGAGTTCGCCTCACCTCTGCGGGCCGGAAGTCACTGATTGGTTAGTTGAGCGAATGAACCTAGACGCCGCCTCGCCGGAGATGGTGCTTATGCGTTTTCTGAATCGTTACTATGGCAAGACCGGTTTTGCGATAGCCTCTAGCATTTTTGCTTGGCGAGTTTACCCCGGGCACCGTTGGGATTTGAAGGTTCCTATTCAAGGTGGTCCTTCTGGCACAGGCCCTACCAAAGGAAATTGTCCGACAGCCGATTGCAAGCATCTCCTGAATCCAAATACACAGGAACCAGACACGGATTCATGGACCGTGACGTTATGCGATGAGTGCCATCGCTGGGACGTTCCGGGAAATATTTATTTCGGGCTTGTGGGGCGCATGGCAGGTTTTGGTAAATGGTATCTGCATTTCGGTGCTGGAGTTGCACAACATCTCAATGAATTTCCATGGAACCTTTGGAAGAATTTGTGGGCAAACCAAGACGATCCGCCAGACCAAGTGGCCATTGATGTTGGTTTTGCGGTTTACCAAACGCTTCAAGACAAGTGGTTGTTGTGGGATCTAATCCTTCAAGCGGCGGGCTTGGGGTTACTGGAGCTATTCCCTGTTCTGCTTTGGACGACTATGACGCCGGAGCAAATGACGACGCGAATAAATCAAAAATTACAGCAACTTGGAATAACCCTTCCACCTCTGGATGTAACCGTGTCTGACGTCAGTTCCTGCATCGGGAGCTTGAGTTCATCACAAACGGCAGTTTTGAAGACGTATGTCCCATCCAGTTGTTCAGCTTGTTGCCAAGAAAGTTGGTCTCCTTCGCCATAAGTACTAAGAGACAAACGTGTCAAACATTTCTCCACGCATGCCGCCACCGCTCCCCGGTAGAACCAGACCGCTCCGCAGGAGCTGGCGATCCACAGCCATGTGGGTGGTTCTCGGCTTGGTCGGCAGCGTTATTTCCTATTTGCTCGCCGGCTTGGTTATGCCTCTCTTGTTTCTGGCGCCTTGGAAGTATCCAAAGGATGAGACGCTCATCGCCATGTTTCATCAGAAACGGCCTGAACTCGAGCAATTGAGAATCATGTTTGAAAATGACACTGCACCGAGGTTTTCACAGCCTGAGTTTATCAGCGTGGAAAAAACGCCGGGAAAACTTATCAAAGCCATCGCCGCGCGCGGCGTTCTTGTTCCGGAAGCTCCTACGCAAATAGATTCGCTTAATCGGCTGCTGAGCGGATCGAGCCTACACGACAAATTCAGCGACATCCACGTGCCAAAGGATGCAGAGCCTCTTTTAGCGCAGGTTTCAAGCTTAAGCGAAGGTGAGCGCATCAAACTCAATCGGCTCATTCTTCAGGCCGTGGTCCCGCAGGAATGCCCCAAACCCGGCAGTAAATTGCAGGGTGTTTACGATTCATCGGCTCTTGGGCGTTGGCTTGGGGGTGCGCCCACACAGTATCCAGAAAACTTAGATCTAATCGGCGTGCCGAAAGAGAGGATCAAGCAATATCAAGTGCTCCTACGAAGTATTAGGTATAGAAGTGCGAATATCGAGGGTTCACGACGTGGAATATCTATCACCGTGTATGTCGTCGGATTATCAATAGGTGGAGCCACATCCAAGGGCTACGTTTATCGACGGAGTCCGCCAGACACGAAAGAAATCACGCCGACACTGGACAATAAGAAGCCAAAGAACCGCGCCACCTTCTATCGGCATCTGGAAGGCAACTGGTATTTGTTTTTGAGAATTGACTGAAAACACCATGCATAATTCGCAAGACAATCACGAGAATGTGACTACCCAGCCGACGGCACCTGCGAAAGCAGCGGTAGTCGAGCGCCGCCCTCTCCCAACTCCCACGCAAGTGAAGACATTCGCGCAGGCGATGTTCACCGCGAAGCGGGTTGCGACGGAGATTATCGTCCAGCGCATCGCCATTTGCCGGCAGTGCGACAAGCGGCGGGTGACGCCGCAAGGGGTCGAGTGGTGTCGGAACTGTGGTTGCCGGGTCAGCAGCAAGAGCAAAGAGATTATGAATCTGGCCGCCTACGAGGAGAACCTGCCGAAATGGGGGTGCAAGCATCCGCAGAGGAAGCAGGGCAAGGGATGGAAGGAAGAGGGAAGAGTGAAGAAAGAAGAAGGCAACGGAGGTTCCGGGCAAACCGCTGGAGGCTCCGGACAAACGACCGGAGGTTTCAGCCAAACTACCGGAAGTGCCGGGCAATTGGATGGAGGGTTTGGGCAAACGGCTCGACATTCCGGGCAAATGGATGGAGTCGCCCGGCAAACGCCCGGCGGTTTCAGGCAATTGGCTGGAGGTTCCGGGCAATTGCCCGGAAGCTCCGGGCAAATGTCTGAAGGTTCCAGACAATTGTCTGGAAGCTCCAGACAAATGGCAGCAACAACGGTATAACCACCTAGAAAGGAGAAGGTTACATCATGGCAAAAGGCGCATATATGCCGAAGAGCGATGCGGAACTGGTCAGTTGGCATGACCGGTTCAAAACCGCAGCCACGGCCATCGGGGCCACCTTGGGGATCAGTGCCGATGATCTGACGGAAATCGGCGACGATAATACTGCGATCCGTACCAAGACCACTACTGCCGCAACTGCCAACGTCGCAGCGAAGCAAGCGACCAAGGACAAGGACGACACCCGTCGGGAACTGGAAGCGCACGTGCGCAAGTTCGCGAAGCGGGTCAAGGGGCACCGCAACTACACCGAAGCCCTCGGCATCCAACTCGGCATCGTCGGCGCGGAAGACACCACCGACATGACGGTGGCGCAGCCGACGCTGGTCGCCAATCCGCTGCCGCATGGAGCGGTGGAGATTGCCTTCAACAAGAGCAAGGCCGATGGCGTGAACCTCTACTGCCAGCGCGAAGGCGATGCTGGTTTTGTGTTTCTGGCGCGGGACACCGCATCGCCGTATGTGGACAATCGCCCTTTACTGGTCGCGGGGAAGCCTGAGGTCCGGAAATATCGCGGCATCTATGTGGTCAACGACAACGAAGTCGGCTTGACCAGCGATGATGTAACGGCAGTCTGTCAGCCGTGAGGTGCGCGCGGTAGGGGCGCACTGCGTGCGCCCCGCCGCAATGCGACGGACAACAGGGGCGGACGCAGTCCGCCCCTACACCCGTGAACCGGAGACGAAAAAAGAAAGCAGCTCGGAAGGAGCGCAAGCCGGAACGCCGCCGGACCCTGCGGCGTCATCCCCGCAAAAAGCGCAAGCCGCCGCTCTCGCATACCGGCGGGCAACCGCCGGTCAGTAGTTCCAGCGCGAGCCTGTCGAGCGTGTCGTCCTCCTCCCAGTCCTCCAGTTCTTCCATCTCGTCTCAGTCTTCCAGTTCCTCCAGCAGCAGTAGTTCGCCGCCAAGCAGTTCTTCCAGTCGCAGCAGTTCGTCGCCGAGTTCCAGCAGTAGCGTCTCGTCCGTCAGTTCATCATCAAGCCTGTCCGTTTCCAGCAGCAGTTCGGCAAGCTCACCGCCAAGCAGCAGCTCGACAAGCTCGCCACCGAGCAGCAGTGGTTCCTCCAGCACGAGCCTGTCGAGTGCTTCGTTGTCTTCTTCGCAATCTTCGTGCTGCTCCTCGTCTTCGGCTCCGCCGTCATCGAGTTCATCCAGCAGTTCTTTTACCGACGGCTCCTATAGTTCGTCGTCTTCCTCCACTTTTCCGCCATCTTCCAGTGCTTCCAGCCCTCCAGCGTCTTCGAATTCTTCGAGCGTGAGCTTGTCGAGCGTTTCCTCCAGCTCCAGCCCGCCATGAGGAAAATCATCCTGAAAAATTTCCTGTCGCCCGGCGACATCGTGATGTTGACGGCAGCGGTGCGCGACTTGCACCTGTCGCACCCAAAACAGTTTCTCACGGATGTGCGCACACCCTGCCCGCAACTCTGGGAGAACAATCCGTATATCACACCATTGGCTGAGCCTGTAGCCGCGAACCCTGTTCGCGGCGGGGCTAAACCGGGCCGCGAGGACGCCTCGCGGCTACAGATCGCGGACGAGGTCATCCAGTGCGAGTATCCGTTGATTCACCACAGCAACACCGAGCCGTGGCATTTCATCCACGGGTTCACGCAGTTCCTCAGCGCGAAACTCAGCGTCGCGATCCGTCCCGGCCCGTTCAAGGGCGACATTCATCTTGCGCCGCCGGAAAAGCAATGGATGTCGCAAGTGCAGGAGATCACCAAGGAGCCGGTGCCATTCTGGATCGTCGTGGCCGGCGGCAAGAAGGACTTCACCATCAAATGGTGGTCGCACGAGCGGTTCCAGAAAGTGGTGGACTATTTCCGGGGCAAGATTCTGTTCGTGCAAGTCGGCGAGAAAGGCCACGAGCATCCAGCACTGAAAGGCGCACTCGACTTTCGCGGCAAGACCGATCTGCGGCAACTGGTGCGGCTGGTCTATCACGCCCAAGGCGTGCTCTGCCCGGTGACGCTGATGATGCATCTTGCGGCGGCGGTCGAGACCAAGACGGGGATGCCAAAGAACCGCCCGTGCGTGGTGGTGGCCGGCGGACGCGAACCGGCGCAGTGGGAAGCGTATCCGCATCATCAATACATCCACACCAACGGCGCGCTGTTCTGCTGCGATAACGGCGGTTGTTGGAAGTCGCGGGCCGTGCCGCTGGGCGATGGCGACGAGAAAGACAAGCCGGACAAGATATGCGTGGATGTCGTGCTGCCCGGCAACGGGAGCAGCGCGCCACCGAAAAACGCGCTGGCCTATCCGCGCGAGCAATGGCCGCGCCTATTGCCGCGTTGCATGGATATGATTAGTGCGGAGGAAGTCATCCGCCGCATCGAGTGCTACTTCGCCGGCGGCGCGGTCAAGTATCTGAGTTCAAAAGAAAGGGAATTCTGTCAGGCGATATGGACAAGCTCATGATCGCGGTAACCATCGGCGTTGGCGAAAAGTATGAACTACTGGCGACACTCGCCGCCGACTCCTGCCGGCAGCGCACTGGGCTGGAGGTTCACATTCTCGGCCCCGAGGCGGCGCTGCGGCATGGCGTCCAACACCCGCACCACCTGAAATTCCGGATGTTCGAGGAGTTTCCCGAAGTGGAAAACATTCTCTACTTCGATGCCGACACGATTTTCTTGAAGCAGTTCGATCCCCGCGCATACGCGAATCTGCCGGAACTGGTTTGTGTCGGCGATCTCTGGGACCGCGGTTGGGTCATACAGGATGCTCGGCGGGTCGGGATTCCGCCGAAGGAGTACTTCAACAGCGGCTTCTTCATCCTTAACCGGACACACCACCGGAAACTGTTGGAGCGAGCAGAGGCCCTGTTGAAAACGCTTAAGTCGCCATTCAAGGATCAAACCCAACTCAATGCGGCGCGGGTCCAACTCGGCATCGCGGCACGCTGGCTGCAAAAAGAGTTCAACTGGCTGGATTTTCAGCATCTCATGAAGCCAGCCGATGCCAACAACATCGTCGTTGGCCATATGCACGGAATTGCCGGCCGTCCTGTCGAACAGCTTCGCTGGTTCTATGCATTCTGGTCCTGCCCCGTCGAGGATTTCCGGCCCCGCATCGGACGCGGCGATGCCATCCTCAAACACCTCCGAGGTGTCACCAACCCATCTGGTGCCGAGATCGGCGTGCTCCGCGGCAAACTCTCCGCCTACTTATTAGCCGCCCGGCCCGACCTACGACTTCGCATGGTGGACCCTTGGCTGCAATGGCCCAAGAACTCACGCTATGAACAAAGCCCGGCCGCTTACGCCCATACCTCACAAGCCACATGGGACCGCTGGCACGCGGATGCCTTCCGCCGCACCGACTTTGCCGCTGGAAGGCGCACCATTATGCGCGCGCCTTCCCTCGAAGCCGCGGCTCAGGTTCCCGACCGGTCTCTCGACTTCGCATTCGTCGATGGCGATCATACCTATGAGGGCTGCATCGAGGATATCCGTGCTTGGCTGCCAAAAGTTAAACATGGCGGTCTGCTTTGCGGCCACGACATCGAGCTAGGCGAGAACCCAAAGTGGGGCGTGAAGCGTGCAGTGGATGAAATTTCCGCCGAGCTTAACCGCCCCTATGAGCTTGACGAAGATGTCACGTGGTTCATCCGCATGCGGTCTGCGTAGCGCTCAAGCCGGAGAAGTTGGTCTGACCGGCGCCGCGATGTCCACGCCTTGCGTTCGCAGTTTGGCTTGCAGGTCGGCGACATCAATGTGGCGCAGATCCATGTCATGTTTGACGGCCAGAGCGGCGGCGTTGCCGGCAGCTTGGCCGAGGGTAGTCATCGTGCGCTGCAAACGGCACGACGACGCGGCAATGTGCGAGAAACTGGCAGCGCGGCTGGCGATCATTAGGTTCCGCACGCCCTTTGGCAGCAGGCAGCGATAGGGGATTCCATAGGGGCCATCCAGCCGGTAGAATCGTCCCCGGCGACCATGCATGTCTATGGAGTGGTCGGCAATGGCGATCACGTCTTTGTGCGGTTGCTTGGCGAGACCGACTTGGCAGTCGTTCTCGGTCAACACGTAGTCGCCGAGAATCCGACGGGTTTCGCGCACGCCAATCCGCGGCGCGACCCCGGAAATCGTCCATGTGTTCCATCCCTTCTTGCTCGACTCTTGCGTCTGGATCGCATGGAAGTGCGCGTACACGCGGCGCTGGGCCTCGCGCATCAACTGGCTGTGCTCCATGCACAGGATGACGTTGCCTTTAATCATGCTGACGGCGTTGACCACGACATCGCCATTGGGCATTTTGTCGTAGCACGCGCCGAGCGGACAACTACCACTCTTGACGCCCTTCGGCAGATACGGTTTCTGCGGGACCCCCGTGTCGGTGATTCGGTAACAGAGTGTCAACGAGTTGAGCGACATCTCGGCCTGCTCCGGCGCCGACGGTTCGTTGTGCCGCGACTTGGGATCCTCGCCCATGCGGTATTCGCAGCCGGCATCGGCGCAGACATCGCCATCGGCTGTGCAGTCAATGAAGACATCGGCCTCGATTACCAATCGTTTGCCGGCGAACCAAGCCTCCACGGCTTTGATCGTGTCGTTTTCCACCCGCGCCCGGCAAAACGTCGTGGCCAGCAGCGTTTGGCATTGGCCGGTCGCCTCGATCATTTCGCGGACGGCGTAATCGTATGCTCGGGGTTCATACACCAAGCTGGAATTCTTTGGCAGCCACTTGCCACCTTTTTCGCGTCCCGCCATTCCGCTCGATGCGTAGTTGGTGCCCGACGTGCCCAACGGATCCTCTTGCATCGCCGCGTAGATGTCGCGAGGAATGCCGTTGGCACCCATGACCGGGCGCCAGACGCAGACCCATGCGCAGGTGCCAGTGCCGCCAAGGATGGATTCGCGTTCCAGCAAGACGACCTTGGCACCGGCGCGAGCGGCGGCGAGCGCCGCACCCGTCCCGCCGCTGCCGCCGCCGATCACGCAGACTTGTGTCTTGATTATTTCCTCGGGCGCGTTGCGGATGTCCGCTCCGAAGGACGGATTCACCACGCCTCCGGCAAACGTGGCGAGAAGGGTTTTTACGGCAGAGCGTCGCGTGATTGTCATTTGATATCCACGTTTGAAATTCCCGCTGTTCCGGGATGGAAGATGTTGTTGGAGAAATGCAGTTCCTTCGGCGGAGCAATGCCTTCCGTGGCAATGTGGACGGCATACTTGTAGCGTGGCGGAAGGACTTTGAGCGCATCGCGGCCGGTATCGTAGATGATGTTGCCTTGGATGATAACGTGCTTGAGCGGCGGGTTGTTTTCCGTCTGGCCGGCTTCGAAGCGAATCGGAATGCCGTGGTCGTCGCCGGCTCGCATCCAGTGGGCGTGACCGTAGCCAAAATCAGAAATGATGTTGTTGGCGATGATCGAACCGCCGTCAACGTTCACGGCGGGACGCGACGACCGGGCGGCTTGCATCGCGATGCTCCAGAGGTCGTTTTGTGAGAACTGATTGCCGGTGACGATGACGTTGCGCGAGCCGTGAATGGCTTTCATGCCGATCATGGTGTCCTTGACGATGTTGTTGGCGATGATCACGTGGTCGGCGTGGATGTCGAATCCTTGTCCGGAGTTCTCGACGTAATTGCCGATCACTTGTGTGTAATCCGTGGTCGTCGGGCAAGCGACGTGGATGGCGGTCGCTTGGTGCCAGTTGTCGGTGTAGCCTGCGTCCCAAGCCTTTTTGGAGATGAACCGGCCATGCGTGGCGTTCTTCTTCGTGAAATCGCCAAGGCCAAGCTTCGTTTTGTTCTCCGGCGTCGGAAACAGGTTCTGTTCGATGACGCGGTTGCCCTGAACCAGCGTGGCGCGGCTGTCCTTGAGGACGATACCGGTGCCGATGAGACACTTGAAGGCGTAGCCCGAATCCTTATCCATCGTCCGGTCATCTTCCGAGACGCACTGATAATTCTGGACCAGACAATGGCGAATCTGGCTCGCGTAACAATCGCGGAACTCAATCGCCGCGGTGCGAGTGCGGTTGTCGAGCACTTGCAGGTTTTCCAATACGAGATTGCGACACTTGATTGCCAGCACGCCTTCGCTTTGCGTGTCGGTCTTGCCTTCGGGCCGCACCAACGTGAGATCGCGGATCTGGGCGTTGGTCGCGTTCTCGACGACAAGGATCGGGTGCTTCGGATTGTTTTGCCGGATGCGACCGGGGCCGAACAATCCGCCGCCTTGCCGTCCGATGTGGATTCTTTCCGAAATATCATAATCGCCGGCTGGCAGATAGACCATCCGGCCGGGGTTTGCGCGGATGGCTTCCTGAATCGAGGGATAGTCGGTAACCGACGGACCTTGCGATGTCACGGCTTCGATTGCTAGCAGCGAAGCGAGGAGGGGGAGGGAGAGAATTTGTTTCATACGCTGGAAGAGAGAATCAGTTGAGACCGAGGTTGTTGAGTTTGCTCTTTTCCCATTTGGGGTTCGGGTGGTCGGGATGCAGGCCAAGCATCCGTTCGGTGCCGGGGCGACAGGGACCCCAGTTGATGGCGTAGGGTTGGTCCTTGCACAACTGTTCCATCGCTGCCCAGTTGATGCGCACCTTTGCAGCGAGGGCTTCGTCTTTCTTTCGCCAGTACGACTCCATGAGCCGGATGTTCTCAGTAACCAGACGGGTCCACGTCAGACCGACCCGCACAAACTGTATTCGCTGACGATAGCGAGGTGACTCACCTGCAACTTTGTCTTCTGCCTGTCGCAACTGTTTGTCGGCCTGCTCCAAGAGTTCATTCGTGTAGAGGCGCGGCAGATTCAAGACGCCGGCCTCGTTGGTGCGTTTCTCGACATGGGCCATCCGAGCCTGTTCCAGCATTTGGAAGTAGTTCTTCATCGAGGTTGCGGCCGGCCCGAATGCGCGACCATAATAATCATTTAAGATAGCTTGGCCGTCCTGCCGCGGGTTCCATGCGAGCTGTGCCATCAGGTAGTATTGCGGGCCTTGCGTCGCCCAATGCTCCCAAACGCTGTCAATGTAGATTCCGATGCATTTGTTTTCGGTGATGAACCGAAACGTCTTGGCGACTTGCGTCATCTGCACGTCAGGCAATCCCTGTTGCCAGCCGGCGGGACTCCCTGTGTTGGGACGCCACAAGAGATGCGGGACGAGCTTGGCCCAGCCCTCGAATTGTTGCCGATACATCGTGCCGCTTGTTGAGCCGCGGTCCACACCATCAAAAAGCGAAAAACAATTCGCCACGCTGGAGATGATCACGTTATTCGCCGGACGCGCCACGATCGGCGCAGGGCGCGAATGGCCGTAGGAAAGCATCAGGACGTAGTAATTCTTGTCGGGATAACGCTTCCGCAGAAGTTCGCCGAGCCGATTGGCGAAGGTGACATCCCGGTCGCTCAACGCCGGGCGCTCCTCGTTGTGCTTCTTCCAGTTGAAAAGGCGTAGCTCGCCGTCGGGATGATCCCATGCGCAGCAGTGCTTGCAGACGCAGTGGCCGCTCATCCAGCCGTCGTTGGGCGAGCCATTGAACACGGTGCGAGTGGGGTCCTTGGCGAGTTGTTCCTCGACGCCTTTCAACCACAACTCCCAGACTTTGGGGTTCGACTCGCAAAGCTTGACCGTGCGCGGATTGGGAAAGCCGCTGCGCGTGCCGTCTGGCTGAAGGGCAAAGATGTCCGGATGCGTCGTGTGATAGCGATCCCACCAGTCGCTAAAGCCGTGACCGCCTTCCATGTCAAGCGAGTGCAGTTGCAGGCGGTGAAAGCGTGTCCAATCATGCGAACGACCGTAGCCGCGCGTGTTGAGCAGCGCGGAGAAGTGGAACACACCGCCGCGTGAACGGATGAGCGGATGGTAGCGATACTCAAATGGAGCGAGACGAATCGTCTGGCGCCTGGTGATGTCTTCGCCCAATTCCCCCGGCCACAGCCAACGCACATCCAGCTTGTCGTGGAGAAAGGTGTAAACCGCATTGGCGGTGCCGTATTCCTGTTGTGTGAACACCGGCTTGCCGGCTTTGCCCATCGCGCTCAGGTGCTGGGAATCCCAACGGTCACGTCCAGCGATCACAAGATGGTTTTCATTCGCCGCGATGAGGATTTCTTCCGGATGTTTGAAGTCGAAGTCGAGCTTCGGGAACACTTTCTTGAGTGCCGGTTGATAACCCACCCAGATGGCACATTCCGGCAACGGCCTCGGTTCGCCATCAACTACCGGCAAACGTGCAGCGCTGATTTTTTCAATGTAAGCCGCGAGCGTCACCGCTGCCTCGCGTGTTGGCGGTGGGGCACCCTTGAAAACGACGATTGGTTGCGGGGCGACACCTTGCCCGGTGAGGACAAAGTCCCCGGCATGCAACGCGGCTACAGGAACCGCCGTAAGAATTACGAGAGCGCGGAGAATCATCTTATTACCAACCGTGTTACATCGCGTGCACTGAGAGCGCGGTCGAAGACGGCGATGTCGTCGAGACGACCTTCCCAGTTGGAATCGTTGTCGCTGCGACCACCGAAGAAACATTCGCCAACACTTGCAGACGCAGCAGTCTTCATTTCGATTTCAAGCTGGCCGTTGAGATAGACACGCACAGTTTGGCCGTCACTCACGAGGACGACGTGCTGCCACTGCCAACGAGGAATGACAGTCTTCCCGGCAGCAACGCTGTCGCCGTGCAGGAAGATGAGTTTGCCGGTGTTGCCGCTTTTGCCTCCAATGCCTAGGTGATCGCCGTGCGGGCTGAGGCCGAGGTTGTGGTCGTGGGAGAAAAGCCAGCCACTGATGTCACGTCCGTCGTTCGGCATCCCGTTCCAGAGCCACATTGAGATGGAGTAACGGTCGCCGAGATCGTCAAGTCGGGCGCGGAGCCGGCCGCCGACGAAGTGCGGGGCGCGATTGAGTTGACCCGGGCCTGCGAGGTAGTAGGTGATCTCGGGTTCATAGACGGCATCGCGACCGTAGCCGGTGGCGTCGGCGGCGTGCGGGCCGGTGAACTCGTTCAAGCGCCAATAAGCGAACGGCTTGGCTGCGAGGATAGCGCGCGCAGCCGGGCCATCGGGGAGCTTCCACTCGCGACGCGGTTTGCCGGTGATTTTCTCCAGCAGGCCGATGGCGGCCTCGACGATTTTCGGTTCGGCCATGACTTCGAGACCGGCAGAGCGCGCGGGCCATGTGTTGTAGCCGCCGAAAAGGTGCTGCTCCGGCGGCGGGATGTAGCCGTCGCCCCCATTGGCGAGTTCGATGACCATGTTGTGGGGCAGGGGACTTGCGGCTTTGATTTTCAGGGCGGTGATGGCGTAGGTCTCGCACGATGTGGTGGCGATGCCGATGTCGCCGATGCGCAACGCCTGCGTCACAGTCTCGGTCTTCTGGCGCTCGTGCAGGATGATTTGCTCGCGCGCATAGACTTCCGTGGTCGTCTTCGGCGGGCGGTCACCCATCGCGGCAACGATGCGTTGCGCCCATTCGAGACGCTGCGTGTCGGGCACACGATAGTTCAAGGTCATCCGGCGCTCAGCCATCGCAAGGTCAACGTCGTCGCGGTAACGGATGCCTCGATAGGCGGTCATCGCGATGTCAACCAACCCCTTCGCGTATTCGTCAATCGTCAGTTTGCCATTCCAGCTTTCCGGCCGAGTGTAGTCGCGGCGCCAGATGTCGCCGCTGCAACCATGCGACATGATGCCGACAAACTTGCTTTCGGGCGCAATACGCTGTTTCAACCCTTCGCAGAACAAGCCGTAATAATCCGCGCTGATGTCTTTGTCGCCGAAATAGTGCATCGAGAAATTCGCCAGTGCCGCGAGCGGGCGACCGTTGCGCGTCTGGATCGAGATGAGTGAGAGATCGGGGTCTTCCGGCCCCGCTTCGCCGGTCACGTCGTCCCAGTTCCGACCCGCGTGCATGTTGGCGCGGACTGTCATGTTGCTGAACGGGTCCATAGCGATACGGTCGGGGCGTCGAATCCACTGGCGGAGCGCGGTGAACTCCGCCGCGTTGCCCGTGGCGAAACCGACGCGTGCTGGTTCCAGTGCAGCTTGAGCGGCTACGATGGCTTCGACGAGTTTGTTGCGGAGGAATGGCACATACGCAGGGTCGGGATCGGTGCCGAGGCAACCCATCGAGGAGGGAACGCTGTGCGCGTGTGTCGCGGAGATCAACATGCGGTTCGTCGGGATGCCCGTGCGCTTGGACGCCAGTTCTTTCGCTTCATCGAGCAACGAGCGTCCCATCATGCAACTGTCGGCGACGACGATGGCGATTTGTTCCTTGCCGTCGGCCAGCGCGATGGCGCGCGCGTGGATGCGCGTCTTGATTTTGTCCACGGAACGGCTGAGCATGCCGCCGTTGACGAGCACCGGCAGATTCGTCGGCGTGATGTCAATGATGGCGGTGCCCGCCTTGAAGTCGGCGGCGTGCAACGCGGTCAGTGGGGTGAGCCACAGAGTGGTGAGAATGATGAGTTTTGTCGTTTTCATTTTGTAGTGTGGTGAGTGTGGTTTCTTGGTTGCCGGTAATGCTCGCGATACTCGCGCGGCGTCTGGTGGGTTTGGTGACGAAACTCGCGCGCGAAATGGCTTTGGTCGGCAAAGCCGCACTCCAGCGCAACTTCGGCCAGCGGTTTCTCCGTATAGACCAACGCGCGGCAGGCGATCCGCACGCGCAGCTTGCGGATGTATTGCTGGGGTGTGACGTGGAAGTTGTCGTGGAACTTCCGCTCGAATGCCCGGACCGACATGTGCGCCAGCGCGGCCAGTTGGCGGTTGGAGATGTGGCCGCAGTAGTGGTCGAGGATGTGCGCGACCACCGCTTCGAACCCACTCGCGCCAACCAATTCCCGCGCCTCGGGGCCGAGCCGTCGCGTCGTGCCCGCCGTGCCGATGATGCGGCCGTGCGCGTCACGGATGGGAATTTTGTTGGTCACGTTCCACGAGGCGGTCTGGCCGGCTTGGCCGACGCGTTCGATACGGTTGATGACGCGCTGGCCGTTGAGGACCTGTTCGTCGTCGAAGCGGAATTGGTCGGCGAGAAACGCCGGCGAAAGATCGTAATCGGTTCTGCCAATGACTTGGCTCGGTTCGCTGAGCGCGTAGTTCAACAGAAAGGCGCGGTTGATCCGGCAGTAGCGTCCTTCGCGACCCTTGATCCAGAACTGTACGTCCTCCAGCGGCTCGAACAACTCCGCGAGTTGGAGCGACTGCGCAACAGTTTCAATGGACGATGACGGGGCGCGACTCATGCGCCCGGCAGTTTACCAACCGTGACGCGGTTGGCAAGACTCTGTCAGTTCGGTTGTGGTGGCAACGGCGGACGCCACGAACGGGGCTGCGGTTTCGGACCGGCGGGTTTGCCGTCGAGTTGCGCCACCAGCCAGTCGAGGCCATCGAGGTTGTCTTTGAGACGCACTTCGGCGTCCTCGCCAGTGTGGTTGAGGATGCCGATAGGACCACGATAACCGCTGTCGCGGATGGTCTTCAGTAACTGCAAATCGAGATCGCCTTGGCCGAGCGGGAGGATTTTCATGCCGTGCTTGTCGCCGTCCTTGGTCATGCCGTTGAGGTTGAGGCAGAGCAGGTAGGGCTTCATCGCGACGAGCGCAGCCGGAAACCGGTCGAGATGATCGTGACCGTGATGGAGATTATAGACGATGCCGACGTGCGATGCGCCGTGTTGCTCGCGGAGCAGTTTCACCACCGCGATCAGGTTCTCCGGTTCGCCGCCCCAGCCACCGTGGTTGTAGAAGGCAAGCGAGCAGCCGAGTTGTTTCGTCCGCTCCACCACCGGCAACATGCACTGCACTGCGAATTGCACGTGCGCCTCCTGCGTCATATTCGTCTGGGGCAGCATAACCCATATCTGGGGCTTCAGATTGTATTTCTCGAAAAGCTTGAACATCGGTTCGCTCATCCCCCAAAACGCCGTGAACTCGACGCCGTGTTTCTTCGTCGCCAGAATCTCGGCCTCAAACGTCGACACATGTTCCGGACGCCAGTCGTAAGCAAATTTCTTGAAACCGAGTGTTTCGAGCATTTGCGCCCGCTCTTCCGGGCCGCGCTTTTTCGCATCGAACGGCACGATGCACCACGCGGTCAGGTTGGCGCGGGCGAACAATCCGGTGGCGGCGGGAGCTTTGCCGCTTGCAGCCGGCTTGTCATCAAAATCCCACAAGCCGAGCGTGGTCGCGTCTTTTGTCAGCGGCCCGGCGGGCATGGCGCTGATGTCCCGCACGCCGGCCGAGATACGGACGTTGTCCACCGCGCCATCGCAGCCGATGCCGCCTTCGACGAGTTGGCCGAACGCCAGATCGCCGGGCTTCGGCTCGCCGGCAAGCGGTGTGGCCGGCGCGTCCTTCACGAGTTTGCCGTCCGCGAACAACCGCACACGTTCCGGCTCGATGATCGCCGCCAGATAGTGCCACTTGCGGTCGCAGATGTTCACGTCCGCGCTGACATTGCCGCCGCGTCCCGGCTGATACAGGCTCAACACGCCGCTGCCGACAAACGAATACAGTTCCCAATGTTCCGCCGACGCCTTGGTATCGCTGGCGACGAGGATGTTGAACGATTTCGTGCTGTTCAATCTGGCCCAGCACTCGACGGTGAGCGGGCGCTGCCGGAACTCGGCGCGACTAGCCACCTGCTTGCCGCCGCGCAACGCCTTGCCGAAGGCCGCTGCAACGGAACCCCCGGCGGTTGCCCCGTCGCGAGCACTCGCCGAGAGCAGTTTGACGGTCTTCTTGTCCCAGACGATGGTGCGCTTGGCGAAGCGATGCTTCCCGTGACAGTCGGTGCAGAGTGCTGATTGGGCGCTAGCGGCACAACGTTCTTTCCACCGGGCAATCACAGAGGTTGCCGGGGCATTGTGCGTCGAGTGGCACTTGGCACAGGCGGCCGTGATGGTATCCGAAGGGAACATCACTTCCGGTGGAATGAGATTGGCCTCGTCAGCGACGTGCGCAGGCGAATCCCCATGGCAGTTCACGCAGCCAACGCCGGCCTCCTCGTGTCGCAGAGCAAACGAATCCTCCAAGAGGTTGACGTGGCAGATGTAACAGGACGAGTTGTCCGCCGCAGATTTCTTGTCCTTGGATTTCGCGCTGGCTGTCGCGGGCGGTCCTTTCAATCGAGGCGCGTCATCGGTCACGATCAATGGCGGCAGGTTGGAGGATCTGGCCGCCACCTGAGAAACGCCCGGCCCGCCGAGCAGAGCGGCCAGCGCGAATGTCACTACCAATAGAGATGTTTGCATTATCACACGCACTTGTCAGACGTAGTCCCAATTCTTCAACCATTGGTAGTCGCTCGGCAGGTTGGCTGCCGCATAGAGACTGGCTTCTTTGAGTTCCGCCCGTTCGTCGCCGTCCAGCTTGCGGCGCTCGGCCACGGCCAGAGCCACATTGTCCACCTGCTGCACGCTTGCCAGCCCGGCGATCGGAGCCGTTATGGCAGGATTGCAAAGAACATGGCGAATCGCCAGGCGGGCCGTTCGATTGTCCTCGTTCGCATGTGGGCTGTCCGGGGAACCGTCGCCCTTGAAGATGGCGTTACTGGAGAATGGCTTGATGCCGAACCAACCGCAATCGTGCTTCACAATGGCGTCGAAGAAGCTGCTTTTGGGAACGACCCGTGTATTGGTCGTGTAAGGCGCCACGATGACCTCAATCTGGTTGGGGAACGTGGTGATCATGTATTCGAGCCAGGGACGGTCATGGGAAGAGACGCCGCCCGCCCGGATCTTGCCGGCCTGCTTGGCCTGCTCCAAGGCCTTGGCGATTTCCTCCGACTCGGTCTCGGTGTGCGGAAAGATATATTTGCCATCGGCATCCTTGCGACCGTCGGTCAGACAAATGATCCGCCACAAGTCCGCATACTCCAGCCCGCATCGTTTCAAGCCGTCATCGAGCGTGTCCAGCAGCGCCTTTGCCGTGCGGAACTGCGGGAAACGCGCCTCGCGTTCATACCAGGAGCAGCCCAAATACATTTGATCGCGACGGCCTTTGAGCGCGTTGGCGTAGGCGTGAACTTCATCCGTGCTGCACCCGTCAATGTAATTGATGCCGCGGTCAATCAACCGAGTGACCACGTCGTACCGGTTTTGCGTGAAATCTGGACGAAACACATCGCCGGAATACGCGTCAATCGGTGCGCCACCGATGATCTGGTTGATCCGTTTCCAGTGCCCGCCCATGCAGACCGCAGAGACCATCCAGCCGGTCTTCCCGCAACGTCGGTATTCCATGTCCGGGCTGTAGTTCTTGATTTTCGATGTGTCCAACGGCGTCGCTTCGGCGCGCGGCAGTCGCAAAGAAGCGAACGACGCGCCGAGAAGGGCCACCGAGGCGGTCTTGACGAACTCGCGACGGGTGGTGAGGTGGTTGTTATTCATAATGTCATTTTCGTTGGGAAGGTTTGTTAGTCAACTTCAACCCAGCCATTGCGTGCGATCGAGTCGGTGACGGCTACAAGTCCTTTCTGGTTTTCCAAAGCTTCCTCGAAGCCCGGCTCAGGGTTTCTGTTCTCGACAACCGCTTGGAAGAAGGCGGCGGAAGTTTGTCGGACTCGGCGCTGGCAGCCGTCAAAACGCACACCAGCGCAAAGCAGATTCAGGCTGGTTTTCATGCGCGCCACGGATAGGGACGCTTGACGTTGGCGAGCACTTCCCTAGCAATCGCGACATCTTCGGCGATTTGCCAGTCGAACATCCCGGCCAGCACGAAATCCGCGCCGTTGGAGAAGGCATGCGTGAACCCCGCACGCGGCGGAATGGCGCCGGCAGCCATGACTTTGAAGGCGATCCACGGTTTGTTGATGCTCTTCATGTAGTCGGCGACTTCTTTCGGGTCGCGACACCATGAGTTGTCGAACGCGCCGTCGTTGCGCTCGTTGCCGGGGCTGCCGGCCTCGCCTGCACGCGGAGCGCTCCCATATTGGTGAGTGTGAAAAGTTTTCACGTAGAAATCCACTTCCAGTTTCGCTTTTTCGCAGGCCTCGATTACTTCGAGGTAATGCGCACTGACTCCCACCGGTAATTCATGGTCCTTGGCGTATTCCACTGCCCGCTTGAACGAGTCCACCTTGCCCGCCTTGATGAGCCGATAACCGGGGTCGCCGTGGATGTAGGTCATGTCGGCGCCCTTATCAATCGCCTCCTTGAAGCCGTCCAACTCATGTTCGGGATCCGCCGGATTGGGGCAAGAATAAATAAGATATTGCATCTTGCCGCCGACTTCGTGCCGGTAGCGGAACAGGGCATCGCTGATGTGGCGGACGGGGATGACCAATGTGTTGATCCCATGTTCCTCGGCGATACGGAGCGTTTCGAGGATCTTCTCCGTCGTGTGATACCGCCGCATCAAGTCCGACACATACCGCAACCCGCGCGAGTGCGAGTAGGCCGTCATGATGTTGCCGCCGAGAATCACTCGGCTGATGGACAACTTGCCGATCTTGCCCATCGGCATGGTTTCCTTCACGATGACAGAGGGTTTGGCGTCTGCCGCTGAGGCTTGACCCGTCAAACTCAACGCTGCGCCTGCCGTGAACAACATGGATTCCTTTACAAAATCTCGCCTCGTCATGTGGGGATGCATCTGGCTCCTTTCGTCATCGTGTAAGAAGTTCTCACGCGATTCGCCCTGCGTCTTGCGCGCAAACGGCAAATCTTTGTCTGCGAGCGTCAACTACGGCAACTTCGGTTTCAACGGCGTCGAGCCGTCTTTGTCCACGGGATAGAGGGCGTTGTGTTTCTCCAAGGCGGTGATCAAGCCACGCATCATCCGTCGCAGTTCATCGGGCTTGGAAGCGGCGAGGTCATTTTGCTCAAACGGATCGTCTTTGAGGTTGAAAAGCTGGTAATGCTTGCCGTCTGACTGGACGAACCCACCAGTGGTGGGGGCGTCGGGTATCGCATGATAGATGACTTTCCAGTCGCCGTCGCGCCAGACGGTAAAATAACTGCTGCGATGCGGTCCGTGCGGATAATGCATGAGGAACTGTTCCTTTCGGGAACGGTCGCGCTTGCCGGTCAACAACGTGCGAAGGTTCAGGCCGTCCACGATATGGCTGCGCGGCGTCTTCATGCCGGTGAAGCCGAGAATCGTCGGGAACAAATCCTGCACGGCAGCTTGCTGGCTTTGGATTGCACCGGCGGGAATTGGCAATTGCTTCTGGTGGGAGTTAGAATTGTCAGGTTTTGCCCATGTCGCGATGAACGGCACTCGCATTCCGCCTTCGTAGTGGGCGCCTTTCTTGCCGCGCAACGGGGCGGCGCAGGCAACTTCGTGCTGATTACCGAGCGGCGCGTCGGTGCCGTTGTCGCCCAGGAAGAAAATCAGGGTGTTTTCCGCGACGCCGAGCTTGTCGAGATGATTGAGCAGGTCGCCGAGCGATTTGTCCATGCCCTCGATCAGCGTGGCATAGGCCTGTGCTTGTTCAGGTTTGCCGGAATCCTTGTAGTGCGCCGCAAAACGCGGATCGGAATTGTGCGGTCCATGAACCGCATAATGCGCGAAATAAAGGAAGAAGGGTTTGCCGGCCTTCACGGCATCGCTGACATGCGCATTGGCCTCCAGCGTGAGCGCCTCGGTCAGAAAGATGTCTTTGCCGTGGTATTTCTCCAAGCCGGGAACGGCATTAACGGTGGCCGCGTCGGGCTTTTTAGCTTTGGGATTTCTGGGACGAGTAAAATTCTGTGTGCCATAATAGCTGCCCGGCGCGCCAATGGAACAACCAGCCACATTGACATCGAACCCGAGATTCTTCGGATCAGCTCCTTCAAACTGGCGCGCTCCGAAATGGCCTTTGCCGACG
>CAZNOK010000001.1:34058-65059 GCA_964574605.1 uncultured Verrucomicrobiota bacterium | reverse complement strand
CACGCGGCGATACCACGCCGCCAAATCCTCGCGCCCTGTCGCAGCCCAACCGAGCAGCGATGCGTAGAGCGCCTCACCGTGCGGCCACCAGAGTTTCTGGTCAGCCTGCGGCGGAAACATTGGCGTCCCGTCCACGTTGGCGAGGTAACGCATACCGCCGTACTTCGTGTCCCACGATCTTTCCAGCGACGCGACGGTGATGGCGATGGCGTTCTCCATGAGTCGCCGGTCGTCGCGCTGGCACGCCAGTTCCATCAACATCCACGCCGACTCAATCGCGTGGCCCGGATTCACCAAGCGACCTTCGGGCAGGTCCAGCATCAAACTGCCATCCGGCGCAATGTTCTCCAGCAACACACCCAACTCCGGCCGCCAATGCTGGCGCACGGCTGAGTCGGCCGATTTTGTCAGGTCGTCTTCCCATCGCGCGTCGGGCGAGATTTCGTTGAACACCGATGCCACCGTCAGACGGATCATGTCGTGCGCGTGAAGATGAAACTGCGCGTGCATCGGATAACCGAGCAACGGCGTGTTCTCCGGCTGGCCGAGACGATGACGCACCAGTTCGTAGCAGGCAACGGCGCGATCCCACAACGCTGCCTCGCCCGTAGCACGGCTCAGTTCCGCGAAGGCGATCGCGGCAAAACAGGCGGTGTAGAGGTCTTTCGGGTCAACCAGCGGTCGCCCGTCGCGCGTGAGACGGAAGTAAAGCTCACCCCTCTCGTTGAAGGCGTGTGCCAGCAGAAATTTTGCGCCGTGCCGCGAGAGTTCCAGCCAGCGCGGCTCCGGCCGCAGCGTGTTATACAGCCACGCGAACATCCACGTGGCGCGCGCAACCATCCAGATGAACTTGTCGCCGGCATAGACGCGGCCATCGCGCTCCAGACAACTGTAGAAACCGCCGCACTCGCGGTCCACCGCGTGCTTTTCCCACCAAGGCACAAAGTCCTCCAGCAACACACAACGATAATGTTCGCGTAAGCGCTCGGCGTCGGCTTGCGGTATCAAGTTCAGTTTCATGTCGAGTCGCGGACGATCAACGAAGGTTGGATTCTCACAATGCGTTGGTCTTCCGGCGGCGGGCCTTGGGTGATCATGCGCTCCAACATGCCGACCATGGCCGATGCGGCGACGGCGTGCTGGAGGTCAATCGTTGTCAGCGGAGGATCAGTCCAGTCGGCGAGGTAATGGTTCAAGTAGCCCACGACCGCCACGTCACCCGGCACGCGAACGCCACGCGCCTTGAGTCCTCGCACCAGTGCCGCAGCCCAAAAATCATCGTGCGCCACAATCGCGTCGGCGTGTTGTTCCCGAACCAGCGTCTCGATAGCCAAATCAATCACATGCACCGGAAAATCCCACTGACGCGTTGTGCGGTTGAATTTTGCGAAGCACAAGCCGTGCGGTTCGCCGTTGAACACTAGATGCGGATCGAGTGGAAGATTTTGCACCGCCAACTCAGCCTCGTAGCCTTGCCGTCGTGCCAAATGGGTCGTGCGAGAGAGTGTCATCAACGCCAGCGCGATGCGGCGCCGGCCTTTTTCCGCGAGATGGCGAACGGCCAGTCGCCCCGCCTCGGCACGGTCCACGGTGACATAGGTGGCGCCGGGTACGCGCGGATTTTCGTAGAAGACGGTGTTGGGGTGACGCCGTAACAGGCCGGCCATGTCCTCGTTGAACCAGTGATGGACGGCGCAGAGGATGCCGTCCACGCCGCGCTGGGTAAACATGGCGACACACTGCTCGAAACGGTTGGCGCCGACGACCGTGTTGCCAATGAGCGTGTTGCAACCGACCTTCACCGCCTCGGCGTCGAGATACTGCACGAGAAACGACCGCAGCGGATCGCCGGCGGCGGCCACGAGCAGCCCGTAGGTGTGTGAGCGTTTGCCGCGCAGTTGGCGCGCGGCGTAGTTGGGCCGGTAGTTCAACTGTTGCGCTGCCGCCAGTACGCGCGCGGCAGTGGCATCGGTGTAACGCGTGTTGCCCGATCCGCCGTTCAGCACGCGTCCGGCAACTGACCGGCAAACACCGGCCAGTTTTGCCACTTCCGCCAGCGTCACTGGCTCTGCTGTGCTGCGCTCAGGCATCCGGTTTCCTTTTCGCGTTTTGTCGCTCGATGGCCAACGCCACCGGCGACGGCGCGTCCTTTGTCCGCTTATCGCGCGGCCCAACTTCTTCCATTGTTTCGTGCAAGAGATAACACGCGTCGTCGTAGCTGAGGCCGGTGAGTTCGGCGATCAAGCGCGTGCCGCGGTCAATCAGCTTCTTGTTGCTCGTCTCGACGCAAATCATCCAGTTGCCCTGAACCCGGCCCATGCGCGCCATCGTCGCGGTGGAAAGTGTGTTCAAAACAAGCTTCACCGCGAGCCGTGCCCAAAGATCCAGCGGCGACGCCGGCCAGCCGCACGGCACGTGAAACGTCTCCGCCGCCCACGACGGCGGCGCGTGTTGGCCAATCGAGAGCGCGGCGACGCGGCGGTAGTTCGGCGTCGCAGCGCGCCGTGCTTCGTCGCCGACGAGAATCGCGAGCAGCGCCGAACCGGGGCGTTCGCAACGAGCCGCGTCGTGCTCGCGGCCGATTTGGAATTTCATGATCTCGCTGTTGTCGAGCTTCGGCGGATTCGCCTGCAACGCCGGCGTCGCGCCGAGCTGACGATAAGTCTCGGAGTTCCATGTCAGCCCGCGCGGCTCGCGGCGCAGAACTTGGAACCAAGCATCGGCTGTGTCGTAGAGCGGATTCTTCACGAATGCCCACGAGGGCACCGAGACGTTGTCGTCGCACTTGCGGAACGGCGGCAGCCGGAATGTCGGCGCACGCTCCGTCGTGTCGGTCAGCACATCGAGCAGGAAACGGTCCGTCAAATACGTCACGAGGCCCTGCTGGCGATAAATCTGTTCCTCGAACCGAACCACGCCGGCCATCGCGTCCACCGCCGCAGGCCGGGCCAGTTGCGACAGCAATTCGGCAAACCGTTTCGAATAATCCTGCGGCGAACGCGGCTCCACGCCCAAGCTGGCAAGTTCTGCCGGCGTCAACCGCTCGCGCAGCAGGTTCGTCAACGCCATCTCCAGCGCGCCGCCGATGACGAGCAACTCGATCGTGGTCGCCTGCATCCGCGTCGAACCGGCAATCGCCATTGGGCCGGTCGCTAGGTCAAGTTTGACGATCCGCGGCTCCTCGATGACCTGCCGCGAGCGCTCAACGTGTTTGCGGAGCACGTCGGCGGGGTTGTTGAAGACGAAAAACACGCGCGCCCCTGCCTCCAATGCCCGCCACGCGGTGCCGATGACCGACGAGGTCTCGCCGCCTTCGGTCGTCGCGACCAATACGTCGCCGGCAGCGATGCCCGCTTCCGTCATCTGGTGGTTGCCGAACGCCGTGTAATCCTCGAAACCTTCCACTGAACGGATGAGTGCGTGATCGCCGCCGGTCATCACGCTTCCCGCGGCGTTCTCGAAATTCGGGAACTTCGCGCTGAGATGAGGAAGTTCCTGCCAAAATCGCCGCCACGCCGCCTCCAGAAGAATGCTCAACCGCCCCGTCGCGCCGCAGCCCGAGAAGAAAATGCGCCGGCCACTGCGAACGGCCTCGGTCATGGCCTGCACCATCAGTGCGAACTCCTTTCCGGCAAAAACCTTTTCGGCCACCGGCGGAATTTCAGCGTCCACGCGCGCGAGCATTCGGATGCCGGCGCCGATATCTTTCGCGACGGTCTGCGAAAGCGTGGCCGTGATTGGGTTCGATGATTCGGTGGGCAGCGCGCTCAATCGGAACGCGCGTTCTTCATTAAGGAATTTCTGTGCTTTCTCTCTGGCGGTTGACATGTATTTGTCCTCTTTCATTGATCAATATCCGGTGATGCGCTCCGGGTAAAGCATGGCTTCGGTTAGTTGTTGTTGCCGATGTTCGATGTCGCGCGCCGGGCAAAGAAGCATCAAGCAGGTCGCTTGATCCGCGTCAATGGTGAAACTGCCATTGAGCGAGAGTCGCTCGAATGTAACCCATCGGCCATCCCGGAAATCACCAACGATGGCCACGAAATCGCCGCCGCGAGGCAGCCTCACTTCCCCCGGCTCCCACGGCGCGATCAGGAGCGCGCGCGATTGCCGCACGTCTTTGCCGTCCAGTGACAGGATACCCTTCATGCCCGTGCCATCCAGCGCCGCAGCACCATTGACTTTCATCTTGGCGTCGGTAAACGCGGCGACGAGTCGCCCGTCGGCAGTGACCGCTGCCATCGCAGGCCAGCGATCCCGCACAGCGAGCGTCACGGGGCCGGCTTTTGTGGCGAGAGTGGTGGAAACAGCTTCTTTTCCGTCGCGAGTGTTGGCGACGACATGAACGGTGCCGCGCGCAGTTGGCTGAGCCATCACTTGCAACCACGGTTCGTTCGGTTCCACCGCCAGCGCAGGCCGCGAAACACTTTGCAGAACCGCCGCATAAAGCCGTCGCCGTGTTTCCGCTGTCACTTGATCCGCGCCGAGTTCCAGCGGATCCGTAGCGTAATAAACCGTCCCGCGTCCGACGCGATGCCGCACGAAAACTGGCTCGTCTTGCGGCCCGACGCCAAGCACTTCCGCACCAGCCGCTTTGACGCGCACGCAAGGTGTCATTGGCAACCGGTCGAGTTTGGCGAACTTGAACGAGGCTTGGATGCTCTTGCCGGATTCCCGCGTGATGTTTGCGTAGTTTTCGCTTATGAACTCCACGCCGGCCAGTTCTTGTATCCGACCGGTTCCCGTGCGGCGACGGTTTTCGTCGTACGAGAAGTCGCCCGTGATCACCAGTGTTCCGCCGGCACGAACCCATGCCAGCAGTCGCTTATAAGTCGCATCGCTCACCGCAAACGGCGACGGGTAAATAAGAGTCTTGGTCGTCGGGCCGAGGCGGTCGAGATGGTCGTCGTCGAAGACGTTGAAGTCGTGATGGAGTTCGTACAACGTCGAAAAAGCGCGACAAGGAACGGCATATTCCTGGGTTCTCTGGTTGCCCTGACCGAGATTCAGCGGGATGCAGACTGCCAACGACGGCGCAACGTATCGCGGCGTGAAGTGACGCCAGATCAGTGAGAGGTTACGGTGAACGTAAGCCACGTCTTTCGGGACCATCTGCTCAGCGTAGAAGATTCCCCACGGATGAATGCTGCGATGCTGGGCATCGCGCAAACACCAGTTTTGGATTTTGGCAGCGCCAAGACCGAGGCTGTAATGCACCACCATCGTGAAGAGCCGGTTTTGACGCTCTTCGGTCCGAGGCATCGCATAACCGCGGCTCGGACCGCCCTCGCTGGTCCATGCTGGATGCGCTTGCATGCCGTATTCACCGGCGCTCAGGCCCTTGCCACGCGTTCGCAGATCGTTCCACCGCAGCGTCGTCGGCATCGCCTCCACGGGCACGAAGAGACCGATGTTGGCCACGTCGTGTCCTTCGATGGTCGTGCGGATATGAATGTCCGGCCTTGGCGTCTGGTAATACTCCGACGTGATCGGATGGTGGCGGTCGTGCCGGCGAATGGCCGCCAGATGTGCGCGGTTCCAGCGCGCGGTCAGCCATTGCGAAAAGCGAACAAGATCAATGGCCACGGCGTCGTCCCAACGCGACGATGTCTTGGTGGGAATCTCCAATGTCCCGATCTCGCCGCACACCGCGTCGGTGCCCCACGCCTCGCGCAGGCGGTCGGTGGTCGCATATCGCTGGCGCAGCCAACCGTTCCAGAGTTCCTTCAACTCGGCCGATTTCATGTCGGGACGATAGACGCAATCGCCGTTCAGGTAGTGCAAACAGCCGGGCACGTCCCGCAATAGTCTGGCGTAGCCTTCGCACTGACGGCTCTCCTCGGCGATTTCGCGGTCGCCGACGGCGACGTTGTGGACGACCAACATACCGGGCATGAACACCATATTGTATTGCTGTGCGAGCTGGGCCATGGCGCGGAAGTTCCGCCAATCCGTGTCGAGCATTTGGTGGCCCGGCCGGCTGTATTGCAGGTTCTCGTAGAGATTCATGCCGATGTCGCGCGCGGCCAACAGATCGCGCGACCAAGTCAGCGGGTTCTCGTGTGGCGTCAAATAAATGTAGGCGGTCTCGTCGGAACCGAAGATAAACATCGGCCGGCCGTTCCGCGTGAAGTAGTTGCCCGCAAACCGCAGGTCAGCCGCCTTCCGAATCACATCGGAACTCTCGACGACGAAACCGGTGGCGGTTGTGTCAATCGGCTCGCCGCCAGCGAACAGCGTCGCCGTAACTTGACCGAGGCTGGTGTCGGAGGACACCGTTCCAAGTGCGACACGGATTGGTTGCGCCTCGCCCGGTTTCAGAGTCAGTTCCCGTTGCGCGGCGCGAGCCATTCCGACGGAGAATTCAACTCGCAGCGTCTGCGGGCGACCGCCTGTGTTCCGCACGACCGCTTCTGCTTCCAGCGGCTCCCCGCGTCGGAGCAGCCGTTTTTCCATTGTCACCTGTTGGAGATAGGTTCCACGCACCAGAAATCGCACTACCTCCTGCAACGCCTGCGCGCCCGCTCCCGCAGGATCATCGAACAGATCGAAGTTCTCGATTCCAAAATACGCCCAATTCGATCCTGCATAGAAGCCGTTGAAGTTTAGCAACAAGGCAGCCGCAGCGCCGCGCAGACGGCCAAAACGATCGTAGGTCTGGAGCACGGGAACCCAGCGCGCGTTGGTCGCGATCTTGGCTCGGAGGAAGTCAATCCCGTTGTTGCCGTAATCGCCCACGACGCCCGTGGCAGCCCAGCCCTTCAACTCGCGGCGGATGTCGAGCGGGTGACGAATGATCTGTTGGTCTTCGGCTCTCGCGAGGCGGCAGGCGCGCTTGAGCGGGAAACAGGCGTCGAACACGCCAATTTGCTCCGGCACGAGTTTCAACTCGTTCATCGGTTTGCCGCGCGCCGTGTTCATCGGACGAAACCACGCGGCTGCGATGCCTGACCTTTCAGGTTTCGATTTACGAAATGCCTCCATGTCAAGCCACTGTCCGTTTTCCTCCCACAAAAGACTCTCAAATGTATAACCACCCATGCTGATGAAACTGCCGCCGTCGCAAAGGAAGCGGATGAAATTCGGTCGCGCCACGATCGGGAAGCTCTGGCCTGTTGGCAGGAGTAACAGGTCGAACAGACCGGCGTTAAACGCACGCGGATTGGCCATCTGTTTTGCCGAAATCAGTTGAGACTTGATGCCGCCGTTAGCGAGGATGCGCTGGAGTGTTTTCGGCGAAGAAGCGACTCCGCGAATCGGCATGGACGGCTCATCCATGATCGCAACAACACCGCCGCCTTTGACGCGCTCGCCGGTTGTGAGACCGTCAGCAGTCACTGAGCGATCTGCCGCCGAAATTACAGCAACGATAAGTAGCAGCAACCAACGGTGCAGTTTCATTTGCATACCGAACAAAATGCCATTAGACCTCTCGTGAGGTCAACTCTTTTCTTGCAAGATGACAACGAAGAAGGCTCCATCGCGTCACACTTCACAATCCGGCGGCACCATCTGCGTTGTCACTCCACCGTCCACCACGAGACGCGCGCCGGTGATGCGGGAGGATTCATCGGAGGCGAGAAACATCGCGGCGGCGGCGATTTCCTCGGCAGTGGCTTCTTTGCCCAGCGGAATGTTGGCGCGACGACGGGCTGCGTGCGCGGGTTCAAGTGAGTCCCAACGCGTCGTGCGGATGTAACCAGCCGCGACCATGTTGACGCGGACGTTTTGCGGCCCCAACTCGATGGCCATGGCGCGGGTCAAGCCGTCCAGCGCGCCTTTTGACGAGACGTAGGCGCTGCGGCTGCGGATCGGGCGCTCGGAGGTGTTCGAGCCGATGTGGACGATTGCGCCGCCGCCTTGCGCGACCATCATGCGCGCGGCCAGTTGCGAGACGTGAAACGTGCCAAAGAAATTGACTGCCATAACCTCAGCTAGAAAGTCCAACGACGTTTCGAGAAACGACGGGCCGATGCCGAGATGGGCGGCGTTGTTGATGAGGATGTCCACGCCGCCGCACTCGCGTTTTATCAACTCGAACATCGCTTCGACCTGTGCGCGGTCGGCGATGTTGGCCGCTGCCTCAAGGATGCGGGCACCTGTTTCGGCTCGGATGCTGGCTGCGGCTTCGGCGGCTTTGGGAGCGGTGGTGCCGTTGAGGATGACGATGGCACCCTCCTTGGCAAAGGCGCGGGCGATGCCGAAGCCGGTGTGGCGCGAGGCGCCGGTGACGAGAACACGTTTGTCTTTAAATCTCATGGATGGAAATAACCTTTCGCGTCAGGCGGCCGGATTTGCGTCAGAGCGCCGGTGTAATGCCGCAGATCGTGCGGCTGGTAGGGATGTTTGGCAATCTCTTCCAAGTTGAGGTCCAAACCGAGACCGGGACCGTCGGGGATGCGGATCAACCCGTTCTGCATCGTTACTCGCTCAGTGGAGACTTTATTGCGATATGTCACGTCGCTGGACATCATTTCGAGCACGAAGAAGTTCATGGTGCAGGCTGCGAGTTGCAACGTCGCGGCCATCGCGACCGGACCGCTGGGGTTGTGCGGGCAAATCGCAAGATGCAACGCCTCCGCCTGTGCCGCGATGCAGCGCAACTCGAAGATTCCACCGACATGGCTGATATCCGGCTGCGCATAATCCGCCGACATCTTTTGGAAGAACTGCTGGTATTCCCAACGCGAGTAGAGACGTTCGCCGGCGGCAATCGGTACGCCAGCCCGGCGTTTCACTTCCGCCAACGCATCAAGATTATCCGGTGGCACCGGCTCTTCGAACCAGAGAATGTCAAAGCGTTGTAGTTCCTGTCCGATTCGCACTGCTGTCGCAATATCGAACCGCCCGTGTCCTTCAATCATCAACTCGACGTCCGTCCCGACGGCAGCGCGGACGGCCTCGACACATTCGAGCGCCTTCCTTAAGTCCGCGCGCTCGATGGAGAGGTACGCCGCGCCAAACGGGTCCCATTTGAGACCACGAAAGCCGGCGGCCACTGCCGCCTTCGCCTTCGCCGCAAACTCTGCTGGTTCCTTGGCGGGCGCAAACCAGCCGTTGGCGTAGCACTTGATGGCGTCACGGACTTTGCCGCCGAGCAATTGCCAGACGGGCACGCCGAGCGCCTTGCCTTTGATGTCCCACAGCGCCATCTCGACCGCGGAGAGCGCGCTCTGATAGACGGGACCGCCGCGAAAATAAACATCGCGGTAAGCGGTATGCCAGAGTTCTTGAATGCGCGACGGGTCTTTGCCGACGAACGACCGTTCCAATTCGGCAATCGCTTCTGCCACGGTTCTTTCGCGGTGTTCGAGTGTCGCTTCGCCAACACCATGGACACCGTCATCAGTGTCCACGCGAACGAAGACCCAGTTGGTCCGGTACGCCTCACAAATCAACGGCGTGATTTTGGTGATTTTCATGAGCGGTTCGTTTCGTCTGAGGTTCCACAATGGGGTGTCATTGTCGAGCCGATTTTCTGTTCAAGTGCGCGCATGTAACCGACGGCGAACGCCATGCCGGCGTGCCACGGCGCGGCGCAACTCATCTTCGGCGTGTGATCGGGAATCATCACGCCGTCAAAGCCAACTTCCGCGTAGGCGCGCATCGCGGCCATCATATCCACGTTGCCTTCATCAATGAAGACTTCATCGAAACTCGGCACAGCGCCGCGGACGTTGCGGAAGTGGACGTAAGCGATCTTCTTGCGCGAGCCAAGCCGGCGGATGACTTCAACGACATCGGCACCCATCTCGGCCACCGTGCCTTGGCAGAACTCGATGGCGTTGCAGGGACTGTCCACGATGCTTGTCAATCGTTCGAGCGCTTCCGGTGACGTGAGCAGTCGCCCGATGCCGCGCAACACCGGCACCGGCGGGTCGTCAGGATGTGCCGCCAACTTCACGCCGGCTTCTTCGGCGACCGGCACAACTTCTTGCAGAAACCACGTCAGCCGTTCCCACATTGTCTCCACATCCACGGGGCCAACCACTTGCTCCGGGGCCAGATCGTTCCATCGGTGTCCGCCCCAGATTCGACCACGCACCAGCGGCGGCGCGTCCTTCACCCGGTCGTAATCGAAACTCTTGATGCCGGCATCGCCGCGTCCACCGCCGCTCTCGCCATCGCGCCAGTGCCCCCAGACTCCAACGATGCTGAAAGTGTAGCCAAGACAGGGGATGCCTGCCTTGCCGAGGTTGCGGATTGTCTGCTTGACCTTCTCAACCTGTTGCTCGCGACCGGGATCGCCGAGCAGAATCTTGTCCCAGTGCGACGGCGGAATGTTTTCCACAGCCGCAAGCTTCAATCCAAACGACTCGATGCGGGAACGCAGCCGAACCAAGTCGTCCAATTCCCACAAACCATTGCCCGGTGGCAGCGGCATCCACGTCACGATATGCGTCACGCCGAGTTGCCGCGCAAACCGCAGGTTGTCATCTGTCAGCAGGTTCGGATAAAGACCGAGACCAATGTTCATCGTTCAATCTCCAGTGTGAAACGAAGTTTCTCGCCGAACCATGCGCGGCCTTCGGCGGTCATCTGCAACTCGACTTTGGTTTCCGTCGCGATGCCTTCGGTCAAGACAAACGACTCCCCAAACTCGGCATCCTCAAGACGAGCTGTGTCTTTTGCGATGGGTTGTTTGAGTTTTAACGTCGAATGTCCGGTAGCCGCCAGATAAACGCCGTGGCGGAGCCACGTCGCTTCCTGCAAGTTGCCCACCGATGCCGCCGCGAGTATCGGCTTATTCCGCGGCACATGAATCCGCGCGCCGTCGCGAACCTCGATCCAGTCGCCTCCGGCGAATCCGATCTTGAACCAGTTGAACTCGGCGTCGAGATACTTGGGCGGATTGCGTCCGTTGTATTTCGTGTTGCCGACGACCAGCAACGGCGTGTCGGCTGAAGTTGTCCCTGTGCCCGGCGTGCGGATGCCGAGTTGGCGGCCTTGCGCAACGGCTTCTTTGTACGCTTCAGCGCCTTCATGGAAAGCGGCGCGGTAATGGCTGCCGCTGTGGACGTCGCGGTCCATCGTGAACCACGTGTCCGGTTTCCGATAACAGCGCGGTGTCTTGAAGAGCGCGGCATATTTTTGCAGCAGTGCGCCGCTTGGCCGGAGTGTGCCGTCGGGGTTGAGGATGCCATAGTCGCTTTTCTCGCTGATGCGATAGCCGCCGGCCCACCACCACGGCGCGGCGCCGTTCGCGCCGGTCTCCAGCGCGGTGCGGTAGATCAACTCATGGCATTGGGTCTGATAGGCGATCTCTTTCTCTCCCGGTTGCATCGCGTCGCGGTCCCACGCGCTGGCGCCGAACTCGACCCAGAGATACGGTTTGCCCTTCGTAGCGAAATGAATGTAGCGGTTGATGAACCCGGCGGAGTTGATTCCCTGCGCCCCGGGTTTGAAGCCGTAGCCTTCCATCGCGAAGAAATCCACGTGCTTCGGCGTCGCGGTGAGCGTGAAGTCCCACGGCGGCAGGTTGCCCTGCCGGAAACTCACGAGATGGTTCGGGTCGAGCCGGCGCAACGTGCGCGTCACGTCGTTCCATTTCCGGCTCATCAAGTTGTCCATGAACCGGCGATAGGCGGCAACCATGATGCGCCATGGACCGTCTTCCTTGAATTGCTCATTGGTCGGCGAAGTAACGCGTCCGTCCAGCCGCGGCGCGGGCACGCCCCAGTCGGCCTCGGCGTTGGCGAGGCTGCCGTAACGCTCGACAATCCAACGCTCCCAGTCGGCATCCCAACGTTGGCGGTATGGCGTTGGTTCCGTCCATCCGAAGCTACTGTATTTGCCACCGAAGAGCCAACCCGCCGGTTCCCAGATGAGGTCCCATCCCATGAGAGTTGGGTTCTCCGCGAGTCTTGTCGCGCGGATGAACTCCGCCACGTCTTTCTCTTGGAAATGATGCGGCATCATGAGGCCTTGGAAATAGTGCGGGTCGTCGGTGATGACGTGCGATTGCAGGAAAAGGAAAACGCGGATGCCGTGATTGCGACAACGTCGGAGGAAGTCGAGCAGTGTGCGGCGGTCGTTCTGGTGGTGCGCGCGGATGGCCACGAAGTTTGCGCCGAGCGATTCCAATTGTCGCAGGTCGCGCTCGACTTCTTCGGGATTGTAGAAGCCGGGCGTGAGCCAGTGGAATGTGTAGTCCTCCTGTTCCAGCGCGATGGCGTAGCGCGGCCAGTAATTGACGCCGACGGGATACCACTTCTTGCCTTCGAGCCAGAAATCGCCGTCACGCACGGTCACGAACGCGTCACGCGGGGCCTTCTCCGGCGCGAGCACTCCCATCTCGTGCGTGATGAGGTCAATCGCTTTTCCGTCGCGCAGCAGCTCTGTCGTTACGAGGTAGCTCTGGCTAGCGAACTTCTTCGGTGTCCACTCAAACGACGCCGTCGCGGAACCGCCCGGTTTGATTGTAAGCTTTGATTCCTTCTGAAAGACCGCAATCTTGCCGGTTTCCACGCGGATGCGAATGCTAACAGTTGCCGGCTGTGCACCGTGATTGACTGCTACCGCACCGAGCTGGACCTTCTCGCCCGGCCAGTAGGAGAACTCGCGTGAGCCTGCGTGCGAGAGGAACACACCATCAGAAATCCGCCGCGCCATCTCCTTCAGCACAGCAGGATCGCTGATCGTGCAGACAGCGCACACTGAACCTTCCGCTGCGACAGGTGTGCTCGCCGTGTTCGCGCCGACCAAACGCCGCACCGCATCTGCAAATGCCGGCCCCTCCGACAGCGGCGCTTGATGCAACAACATCCACGCCAGCGTGCTGCGCTCGACGCCGTCATTGTCGAAAGCCCGTCTGAGCGGAATCCATCGCCACTTGTAGCCGCGCTCGAAACCTTTCCCTTCCGGCCGAGCGTAGCAAGACGACGCCCCGGCCGGCGCCTTCAGCGGATACATCTTGTACGCGGGCGACACAGTCTCGATCAACGGGAACGGATTGCGCTCCGTGTCACCGACGCCGGGGAACGGATGCGTCGCGGTGCCGATCAGGTCCACCCAGACCGTGTGTTTACCGTTGGCCACATAAGGGGTGATGTTCTGGTCAACCAACTCAAATGAGAGGCGGCGCGCCTTGAACGGTTCGGCATGGCCACGGACGCAAAAATCCTCCGCGTGGAGCACGTGATAGGTCCAGTTCCTGTTGATCGAAATGACGGCGATGCCGCGTTGGAGCGGCTCGGTCTCCTCAATCAACCGCACAGCCAGCCGTGCCGTCTGCCCGTCGCCCTTGACCCAGAAACACAACAGCCCGCCGGATGCCGCGTCGGCTTGAGGTTTCATGCTCGCGCCCATGCCGGTTGGAAAACCGCTCTCGTAATCAAAGGTGATCTTCAAGCAACCCTTCGATCCTTCCACGCCGCCCGGCACGATTTCGGCGCTGGTGCCTTTTCGGAAGGCCCCGCTTTGTGCCCAATCGGCGGCTTTGCCCGGTGTCTCCTTCTCGAAATCGTAGAGCATCCAGGCCGGCTTCTGGTTCTTCATCGCGTCGCGGACGAACGCGCAGTCCACCCAGCGGCCTTTGTGTTTCCAAATCGGTTTGTCGAACGGCGGTGTGCCGAGAACTATCAAACTGCCTTTGCCTCCAAGGTAGCGAGCCAGCGCGTCGGCGCCCGCAGCAGGATAAGCCGTTGCGTTGGGAATAACGTAGAGGAAGTATTTCTCTGGCGACAGCAAAGCTGAATTGCACACTGCTTCGGTGGTCAGGAACGACGGTTCCATTCCCTCGTGTCGCAACGACTCGGCCACAGCATCTGCCGTCGCGGTATCCACGAAAGTGTCTCTGAGGATGGCGACCCGGTTTCGTGCGTCTTCCGAGGCGGCACACAAGACACAGCATGCGATCAACATCAGGGCGAGCAGGATGGGGAGACGATCACTCATTGAATCAAAAGCGCTTTGTCGGTGATGAACGTTGGCGCATCGTAAACGGGAATGTCTTTGAAGACGAGCTTTTCGTCGGTGCGCTCGATCTTTTCCTCTGGGATGAGGTGGATGCCGCCGGTGATGACGTCCACCCAGACCGGTTCGGTGAATGAACCTTTGGCAATCGTCAATGTCGCCGGCACAGTGTCGTTGCGGTCTGACGGCACATTGCTTTTGTCCCAAAACACCAACAAATGCGCGCCCGTCTGTTTCTTCTTATAGGCGTAGGCAGCCAGTGGCTTTGCACACTGGATTTCGCATGGATAGTCCGGCACCCGCTGCCACGTGTCGTCGAAAACAGCGACAAGGTTCTGCACGGCGTAGTAAGCCATTTTTACTTTGAGCAATCGGTATTGTTTGTCGGTCTTGACCAAGCCGTAGCGGTCCATGTCGCCGAGTTGGTAGCCGTCCCAGCGGTTGTAGTCGAGGTCGGCGATGGAGAAGACGAGCGATTCAACATCGTGGCCAAGATCGCCGAGCATCCGGCGCGTGTTCCACTTGGACTGCGTCAGTTCCGTCCACGGATATTTGCTGAGCGCGCCGCCGAGACAAAACTCCGATTGCGTGCCGGCTTCGCCCTGCCAGAGTTTGATGTTGGGCGCGTATTGCTGGAAGATCGCCTTGAGTTTCTCGACATTCTCGTAATGTTTCTCGTCGGGATTGCGGGTGTAGCCGTGGTAGATGAACCACGTGAACAGCGATTTTTTCTTCTTCTCCGTCACGCGTTTTAGCCAGCCTTCCGCAAACGGAGTTTTGGGACCACACAACACGCCACCGGCAATGCGCGCGTCGGGGATGATCCGCTTGATGATTTCCGCCGTGCGGATGTTGACATCGGCCACCATTTCGGGTGTGTGATTCTTGTTGCCGTCCGGCTCGTTCCACATTTCCCAGTCGCGCACCTTGCCTTTGTAGCGTGTGGCCATCGCCTCGACCCACTTGTCCCATGCTGCCCATGCTTCCTCGGAGGTCGGGAATCCGCCGGAGAGATGACGGCTGCCGCCGCCGGGGTAGATTGGGTTGCCGTAGTTGGTCTGCAACATTATCTCCAATCCGCGACTGAGCGCGTCGTCAATGATGCGGTCGAGCCAGCGCCAATCATACTTGCCTTGGTCGCGTTCGGTCTTGGCCCAGCCGCCTTGGAGCCGGATTTTCTTGATGCCGAGCGGCACGAGATACTCTTTGTAGGAATCCCAGTTGGTGAAATCGCGGTCAATCGTCTCGCAGCCGATTGACCAGTTTTGCCCGGTGATTTCCCCGACGCTGCGAGGTTTGATCGTCCCGATTCGTTTCATACCGGGATCAAGCGTGGTTTGCACGCGAGTCTCCGAGGTGTCAATCACCTGCGCCGTAGCGGCGGTGACAAGCGCGAGCATTAGCGCCATCATCCAAGTAGCATTCGTCTTCATTTTGTTGATTTCTCCTTCGATTACTGAATCAATTCAAACATTGCCGTGTCAGGGGTTTTGAACGTGTAACGAAATTGCCGCGCGTCCACCGTCAGAAGTTGGCCGGTGTAGAGTTCGCGAACTTGGCGACAGTCAACGGGCAGGGTGATGGTTTTCTCGCCGCCTTGTGCCATGTGGACTGTCACGAGCCGCTCGTTGGCGTAAACAGGAACCTCGTCCTCGCAATAGATCGTGACGCCGCTCTCTCTCGCGGCCTTCTTCAACGCCGCCGGGGTCAGGTCTGCGTAGCTGCCAACATAGACAGCCTTCCAACCGTCGCGCTGCACGGCGCTGATGCCGGGCGTCTTGAACGCGGTGCCGGTCAACGCCTTCACGCGCGCGGGATCCAGGCTCTTGCCGTCGCTGATGCCGGGCGCGTAGAGGAACAGCGCGGTCCGGTTGCCATGGAGGACGTGTTTGCGGAGCACGTTCATTTTTTCCGTCGTAAGCTCGAAAAGACCGGGAAAGATGAACAGGCGGTAGGGGGCGAGGTCGGCATGCGGCAGGTCGTTGAAGGAGAAGACCTCGAACGGCGCGCCGAGGCGATTCAGCTTGTTGCGCGTGCCTTGGTAAATCTGCGGCACGACGGCATTCAGGTCGTTGATGTAGCGCGCGCTCTGCGGATCCACCACGAGCGCAACCTCCGCGCGCGTGTTAAGCGGCTGTGCGGCGAAACGGTCCCAGAGTTTTTTGCTTTGGGCGACAATCTTCATGGTTTCCGGCGTCTTGAACACGCCGCCCCACATATCGAAGCACCACAGCGAAGTTTGATTGACGATGGCCAGAGCAAACTCACGTTTCAGGCCGGCATCGGTCTCGGCTTGGTCTTTCCACGGCACCATCCACGCGATGGAGACGAACTCGTCGAGGTGGATGTTATACGTCGGCGTGCGGTGATCTATCTCGTGGAGGAACCCTTTCTTGTTGAGCCGGCGCGTGGCGTTCGGCACCATGAAGCCGCTGCCGCCACCCATCGGACGATCGGCATACGTGCCGGGGCTGATGAAGAAATCAATGTCGGGCGAACTGTAGAGCCGCTCATACTCCAGATGTCCAGCCCAAACCAGACGCATGCGGGTCAATTCCAAGATGTAACCGAAGAACATCCCGACCTGCCGCTGCTTCGGAATCAGCGCTCGCGTCTTCTTCGCGAACTCGAGCGCCATGTCCACGATGATGTCGCCCGTGAACTGCGCGTAATCCAGCACATCCTGTTCAGTGGCCGGGTCGTGGAGCAAGTCCTCGAACGACGCGCGGTCAAGCCGTTCCAGCGCGGGCACGGGCAGTTCCGGTTTGCCGTGCGCCTTCAGCCACGCTCTCCACGCCTGCGTCTTTGTGCGACCCGCGACGCCGCGGGTGCGGTCAAACCACTCGTCTGTAGAACCGCAGGCCAGCAAGTAAGCCTTGACCCGATCGCCGTAGCGCGCCTCCATGTGCTTGACGACGGTTGTCAGATACTCCCCCGTCGCCTTGCGCCACGCCGGGTTGGCGCAGGCGCCGCTCAGCATGGTGAAACTCTCGCACTCCGCGCTGTGGCCGGTGCCTGAAAGCTGGCGCTGTAGCCAGATTGGGGTGTTGAGGTCAATCATGCAGATGAACTCTGCGTCCGGGTTCACCGCGAGCACATCGTCGTATTGTTTATCCAGCGAGGCGAAATCATATTTCCCGAACCAGCGCCACACGGGCGGGTATTTGGAGTAGGGTTTGCCAAGCGAGTTGTCAGTGTTGGCGGCGAAGATGCAGACGGTGTTCACGCCCGCGTCCTTGAACTGCCGCATCGCGCCGAACTCCGGCCAGAACGAGCGGTAGGCAAAGGCCATCGGCATTTGTTTCTCCGCCGAAGCGATTGCCGCCATTCCGAGCAGTGCTGCCAGCAAACCTATAGAGTTGTTTGTTTTCATTTTCTGTCGCTTTTCCATAATACGCGTGATGGTGGCTATTCTTTTCGATAGATCAGCACGGTAAGTGCGTTCCGGTCCACTTGCACAGTTTGCCCGTCACCGGGTGCAGCGGTGACTTTGACATCACCGACAGCGTCAAACTCTTGATAGGCGAAGTTGGGCACGCGGATGCGGGTGGTGGCTGTCTTCTCAGTGCTTTGTGTCACCACAACCGCCATGCGGTTGCCGTTGACGAAACAGCGGGCATTGACCTTGGGGTTGTCATTCACAAATCCGTCGGTGTCCCTGTAGCGACCAAGCAGCAAGAGATCGCAATACTTGTCCTTGAGCCGGTTGACCTGCGCCAGATAACGCTGATAGTTGGGCGTCTTGTCAATCAGGTCGCGACAACGGTAAATCTCGATGTCGTTCCGCAGTCCTTTCAACAGGGCGTGGTTCACGCGACGCGGAATGTCGGTGTCGTCGCGGATTTCGCGGTCGGACAAGATGACTTCGGGGAACGTGTACCGGACCCACTCGGTAAAATCCGTCGGCCCGGTTGCGCCGGTGATGTTGTGGATGTAATCCACGTGCTGAGCGGTCACATCGGTGAAGTGTTCGGTCCCAAGCGCGAAATCGGGGTTGGCCTTTGCATCGAGATAGTCGTGGATCAACTTCAACGTCTCGGCTTTGTCGGCCATCACTCGCGTATTCGGAATCGGGAACTCGCCGGTGAGGTCCCAATTGGAGGATGCTTCAGCGTAGCCGAGTTGATCGTAGAACACGCTGTCCACGCCGAACGCGATGGCGCGGTCGGCCATCTTCAGAAGCCACTTGCGCCATTCCTCGCGGCGCGTGTCAGCCACGACGAACGTCCGCGCGTTGTAGTGGCCGGTGAAGGTGCCGAGTCCTTTGAAGCGATACTGTTCCGTGTAATGCGCACCAGTATTGTCGTGGAAGCAGACGTTCTTGCCGGCACCGCTTCGGTAAAACGCGCTCTCGCAATCAATCAGCTTGCCGTTGAAGTAGAGCATGAACCGTCCGCCTTGCTTGCGGTAGTCGGCGATGGCCTGCGCCCACGCCTTGTCGCCACCCTGTGAAGAGTCGGTGACCCAATAGGAATCCGGGTAGCCGTTGTCCATCCCGGCCTGCCACCAGCCGAACGCCAGCACGGTGTTCACGCCGACGCTCTCGCCCGCCTTCCACATTCGGTCGTTCAGGTCTGCGAACCGGAAAAACATCTCGCCGTATTGATGGGTGAAGATCACGCGCTGCCAGCCTTTCATCTTGCGCACCCACAACGGCACTTCCCGTTGATGCCACCACGTATCGGCCCATTTGCGGTAAATTTTCGAGGTCTGATGCCATGTGCCGGAATACGGCACGATCAGGTTGGCGTCACACGACCACGATTGGCCTTTCAGGCAGTTCGGATACTTGTACAACCCGACCTCCAGTGCGTGGAACTCGCCTGCTGCATCGGGATAAACGCGCAGCTCGTGCCACGTATCCTGAAACGTCGTGTCGTGGCTGCCGAGGTACAAGCCCTGCGATTTACCGACCAACGCGAAACAATTTGCCGACGTGCCGCCCGGATATTTCAGGTCCATCTGACGATAGAACTGCGCGGGCGCGCGGTAGGGTGGATTGTTGCCGACAGCGAGAATTTGCTTCTTTGGGTTGGCCAAGAGTTTTCCGCCTTGTGACGTGGTCAGCAGTTGGTGATCCTCCGGCGCACGGCAGTCGCCAACCAGCGGATACTGCAACTCGCGGATGATAGTGTGCGGTTCGTCGTTTGTGACCTCTGATCCGAATCGCACCGAACCGTTCTCCAGTCGAACGGTTAGCACCAACTTCATGCGGACCTTTAGCGTCGCATAACGGAGTTCGATGCGATCTCCCTCCTGTCGGATCGTGGGGGTGTTATCGCGCGCGACGATTTCGTTTTCTTTCTGGCCGTCCTTGCGGTCGAAATAGAGCCGCCACAGTGGTTTGCCGCCGGCGTAGTCATGTCCCGTTTGGAGATTCTTCAACGTGACCAGATTGCCTTTTGCGTCAATCGCGACCTCGACCTGTTGATCTTTCAGCGTGTAAACGGACGGATCCCCAAACACCGTCCCCGCAGCCAATATCATGAAGATCATGCTTTTCATCGGATCATTCCTTGAACCAGATTTGGAGGAGGCGACCGATGATCTGACAACCGCGGGCGTTGGCGTGGACGGCATCGCCCATGAACCAGCCGTAGGTCTTGCCACTGGCTTGGATGTATTCCCACCACGGGCCGGTCATGTCGAAGAAGGCGCATTTCTCTTCCGACGCGACCTTCTGCATGTTGAAACGGAAATTGCTCGTTGTCGTGTCAATCTCGCGCGTGAACTTCTGGATGTGTTCGCCGGTTGCGGAACCGAAAACCGGCGTCAGCAGCAACACTTCGGTATCCGTTTTTTTCGCGCGGACTTGCTGTACCACGGAGCGAACGGCCTCAGCATCACCGCGATTGGAAATGCCGCCGATGACGAGCAGGTCGGGGTTGTGTCTCAAGACGTAGTCTTGGACGCGGTTCTCCTCGCGGTAGTAGGTGCAGCCGGTCGAACTGCGGGTGGACGTGATCTTGATAATCTTGCACTTTGGATAATCGCGCATCAGCAACAACTCGAATGATGATGCGGACGTGTTGCCGATGATGCTGTCGCCGAGAAGCACCATACGCAATTCGCCGCCGTTGCGCAGCTTGTTCATCGTGTTCGGGATGTGTGCAAAACGGCCAGACGGTGGCCGATACTTGATCGGGACCATCGCCGCGTAGATGGCGTCAATCTTTTCCAGCGTGCTCATCCCGGCAAAGGCGTTGACAACCGTGCCATTGAGCAGGAAGCCGCCCATTCGCGCAGTGCCGGGCGAGGCAACCTTGAGAACGAGTTCGTGCTCGGCTTTCCGGTCGATGCCCTTGGCAAGCGAAACGGGACGCATCGTCGGGCCGGTCACGTCCTTTGGCGCGGCGAGTTTGCGAAACGGCGCTTTGTCCACGCTGTATTCGTAGTCCGCGCTGTCCTTATCAACCACGTCAATAATACCAATCTCAGAGCCTTTGAATTTGAGCGTCAGCGCCGCGCCGGGTTCGTGCGAGACGAGGAGATGGCGGAACGGGCCAATCGGGCTGGCTTGTCCGTCCTTCCAGTTTCCCGAACGTTTCACTTGCTGGTCTTCATAGGCGACGATCCGTCCGTTGTCATCGGTTTCGGGGAACAGTTGTGTGGGTAGTTTGTATTGCTTTGGTTTGTCTGGAACGGGATTGGCAGGCATCAACGCGTCCACGAACTTCGCGACGGCTTCGGCGTAGATTTTCGCGCCCGCGTCGGTTGGGTTGATGCCGTCAGCGGAGAACGCCGCGAACGAGATTTCGCCGGCGATGATTTTCTGTGCTGCATACTGCGCCAGGTTCAAGCTGGGAATGCCGTAGTGCTCCGCGAGTTGCTCGCTGACCCGGATGTACTCTGGTGTCTTGCCTGCTTTGTATGCCTGAAGTATCTCCGGTGTCAGCGTGTACACAAGGATGCGGCTGTGGGTGGCGCGGTAAAGCGTGATCTGGCGAATCACTCCTTCGAGCGATGCCTTGACCTGCTCGATGTCGGTATTGGGGTCGTCAGCGGCAAAATCGAGAATGGCGAGATGACCGCTGGCGATCTGCTCGCCGAAAACCGCCTGTCCCCGGCTGCACCGGTACAACGCGAACCAACTGCCGCCCGGATGTGTCTGTCGCCTCTCGATCATCGTTGCCGACGGGAAGTGTTTCTTGAACCCTTTGATCATCTGGGCGGAGTATCGAAGGTTTGAATCCTTCAGCCCGGTGCCGGCGAGCACGGAGTTGCCGATGAAGAACAAGTATTGGTTCCCGACTCTGTTCGCCTGGAAATAGTGCTGGCTGTTGGGAATTCCACCGCGCACTTGATAACAGTCTGCCGCCGGTGCTGATACTCCCCACATGCCGCAGATCAACCCGATGAAGACGGTTAGTATTTTCATATTCTCCAGTGTGCCCGTGTCGGGCGTTGCGGTAAATAGCTAAAAATCGCCTCTGTGTGGACGCCGTTAGCGGGCGCGCGGGGGGATGGTGAAGAAGGGGCCGCGCACTTGGAGGGCGTCGGCTTGGGCAAGATGAACTTGCGCCGCGCCGTCCATGCTCAGCACGGCCCGGCGATAATCGGTCGGCGTAATGCCCTCCAACCGGCGGAACACACGCGTGAAGTGGCGCTGATCCTCGAATCCCGCGGCGAACGCAGCTTCCTTGACCGTGGCCTCCTCACGCCAGAGGGTGCTTTTGGCGACACGCAACCGCAGTTGCATCAGATACCGCAGCGGCGGCACGCCGACAGCCCGGTGAAACACGCGACAGAAATGTTGTTTGCTCAAATTGGCCGCACGCGCAATCTCCGGCAACGTCGGGTTCTCGCTCACGTGCGCCTCCATGAACGCCAACGCGCGCCGCACCGGCTCCGGGTGCGACGGCTGGGCGACAGCGTTCTCCTGCCATCCGCAACTGCGACGGTGCACAATCGCCAGCAGTTCCATCAAGCAGGCGCGCACCATCAACTCGTAGCCCGGCGCCTTCACTTCCGTCTCCCGAATCACACGGTCGAACAACAGCGACACACGCGGGTCATCGCGGAGATTGAGTTTGCGCGGCAACTTCAACCCCGTCGGAGACGGAGGCGTGCGCGATGGATACCGGCGCGCCTTCGCCGTCAACGAATCCATCGGGCGCGCTTCATAATCACCAGCCCAGTCGTAATCGAAACGGATAAACCGGAACCACAACGGTTCCCGCGCGCCGGTGCGCAACATCGTCGGCGTGCCGGCAGGAATCAGGAACAGGTCGCCGGCTCCGATGCGGATCCATTTGCCGCGGATCTGAAACTCGGCCCAACCGCTGAGCACATAAATGAAAATCTGGTCGAAGATATACCGGCGTTTCCGAAAGTAATTCACCGGCACATGGACTTCACCCGTCCAGCGGACGAATGGCGCAATCCGATGCAATGTCCAGTCTTTCCTCATGGCCTTGCCTATGGTAAACATTGTTCGTTGAAAAGTCTCATCAAAATTCTTGTATTTACTGTGCTCCTGGTCGAGGCAATAGCGAACGAAACGCGCCAATCGGGGCACGATGAGCAATTATTCGGGAAACGGCTTGCGTATCGCAAGGTGGACAACGTCGGCGCGTGCATCGCCGCCGAAGTGGTCGGGAATCGCCTTTACGCTATCGGACGAGGCGTGTTCTACGCGCTCGACATCACCACGCCGGCGAAGCCGAAGTTGCTCGGCCAGTTGTCCGGGCTTGGCACGACCCGCCAATTATTCATCAAGGACAACATCGCTTACGTCACTGCGCGACAGGATGGACTTTGGCTGGTGGACATCTCCGATCCGGCGAAGCCATCGTTGATCAGTCACTACGACACCGTGGAAATGGCCACGGGCATCTGGGTTTCCGGCAGCGTAGGTTTCATCGCCACACGCTGCTACGGCGTCGAGATTGTGGACGTGTCGAACCCGCGAAAAGTCCGGCACGTCAGCACGCTGAAAACCGGTGAAGCGCAATCCTGCTGGGCGCGTGACGGTCTTCTGTACATTGGCGATTGGGCGCCGAGGAAACTGCTCGTGGCCGACGTGAAGAATCCGCGTCAACCGGTCATCGTGGGCGAGGGACTGTTGGACGGCTACGGCGATGGCGGTTGTTTGCGGGGCAAGTATTGTTTTGCCGCCACCGGTCATCATTCCCGCGCGCCCACCAAGGAGGAAGCCGAAGGCAAAGGACACGGTTTGGAGATTTTCGACGTGTCGAACCCGCAGCAGCCGGTGTTCGTCTCGCGCGTGAAGTTCCCCGTCCACTACAGCATCTTCAACGACATGTGGCGCGCGCGTGTGGCCGGCGATCATTGCGTGGTGGCGGATACCAACAACGGCCTGTTCGTCGTGAACATTCGCGACATCGCCAAGCCGGTCATCGTTGCCCACGCACAACTTCCGTTTGAGCCGAAGCGGGAGATGTTCGACCCTGTGGGAGGCGTGGCGTTGGGTGATGGCGTTATTTATGCCGCCGGGATTTACACGGGGTTGTATGTGGTACCCGCCAAAGGGCTGGCGCAGCCGGTCGTAACGGAGCCGGATACGCCGCCCGTGTTGCCACCAGCGACAGAAGGTGACACTCCAGAGTTCCTCGTTTATCGCCCGGACGGGCAAGTTCACGCCGTGGCGATTCAAGGCGACATTGCGTGGATCGCTTGTGGCGCGGCAGGGATTCAAGCCGTCAAGTTGGGCGACAAACTCGCGCCAGTCACCATCCATCGGACGAAAGACGAAGTCTGCTATGTGAACCTGTCGGGCAATCGCTTGTACACTGCGGAGAACAAAGGCGGAATGGCCATCTATGAGATTCAGCCCGATCTGCGCCTGAAAGAACTGGGAGGTCTCACCGTCTCGGGACAAGGCGTGAAACAGGTCGTTGCGCCCGCGCCCGGTCGGTTTGCCTTGTTCCACTGCGGCAGCGCCACGGCGCACATTGCGGATGTTTCTGATCCGGCGAAGCCAAAGCTGATTTTCAGCGATGGCCAGGTCGGTTTGTTTTACGGCGACCAACTCGTGGATAAACTTTTCGATGGCCGTTACCTCTGCGCCTACTGGCAGCGCAGCGGTCCGGCATGGTATGACATCACCGGCGACAAACCCGCGTTGGCCGGCAACACGCCCGACACCACGCGCTACGGCTGGACTGACGGCGCGTGCGCGTTCGGAGAGAAACTTCTGGTCATCAAGCGCAGCAAATACGCGTTGCTGGAACCGAACGAGCGTCGCAACATGAGCGACCTGCCGTCGTATGGAGTGCCGGGACTCAGTTTCCGTGGGCGACCGAGTGTTGGCGGCAGTTTACTGGCGTCGTCTTCGCGCCATCAGCGGGAAGTGTGGGTCTTCGATATTACTGACATCAAGAAACCGCGTTTGAAACGTCACTACTCACTTTCCGGTCATCCCGGTGCCTGCGGTTTCTGGAATGGCCGCGTTGTCATTCCCGCGGGTTATCAGGGACTACTTCTGCAGCGGTAACGGCGTGCGACCGATGTGGTTCCTCAGGCCAGTAGCGTGTGGGCGGCTTTGAGTTTCTGGACTATCGAGAGTCGTGCGGGACAAACCTGCTCGCATTTGCGACATTCCGTGCAGGCCGTCGCTTGCTGATGGCTTGCCAGCGCAGCGTAGGCCTCGCGCGCGTCACGCTGGTGGCCGTAGTTCTGGTAATACATGCGGAAACGCAAGATGTCCGGGATGCGGACTCCGGACGGGCATGCTCCCACACAGGTTTCGCACAGACGGCAATAGTCGCCGGTGGCGAGTGCTGCGTATTGTTCCAACAGGCGTTCGTGACTCGCGTTGAGGATTTGCGTCACCGCCCTGCAATCCTCGACCACGTCCTGAACTGCGCCCATGCCGACGATAGCGCAGGAGATGTTGGGATTCTTCAGCACCCACATCAGAAAGGCCTGGTAGAGGTTCTGTTTGCCGGTCACCTTCAACTCCTTGAGCAGCCCGGCCACTTTGGGATCGTCGGTCTTCTTGGCCCAGTTCGGAATGAAGTGGCCGGTCATCGGCTTAATGACCATCACACCCACGTCCTTTTTCTTGCACAGTTCGAATAGTTGTTCCGTGCCGACTCGGTCGGTCTGCTCCGTCCACTTGGCCAAATTCAGGTAGTTGTAGGGCTGCAAGATGAAATCCACCTTGCCGGCTTCGACCTGCACACGGTGTTGTTCCGGAATGTGGCAACTCATTCCGATGAAGCGAATCTTGCCTTGCTGTCTGAGTCTCTGTGCGGCCTCGCCAAAAGCGTCGCTCCAACCGCCGTGTCCAAAGTAGCCGTCAATCACGTCTGTCTGGAACCGTTGAAGACTCCTCTCGCAAGCGGCGACGATTGTTTTCACGTCACGTTTGGGGCTTGTCGCCGTAAAAATGAATGCGTCTTTGCGATGGCCTTTCAGCGCCCGGCCAAGAATCTCCTCGGTGTCATGGTAGCTGGCGGAGGTGGCGACAAAATTGCCGCCAAGCTCCAACAGCTTATGCGTGATCGCTGGAAGCTCCTCACGGTAGCGATTGAACAGTTCCGCTCCAAGCTGCTGCGAACGCAAGCCGCTGGCGCAACCCAACCCAATTTCCGAAATCTTCAGGTTCGTCCGACCAAGGCGACGATACTTCATCGCCGCCATCGGCGCGCCCGCTGCCGCGGCTTGGTGATTCCCGACAATCGCACCCAAGGCCGCAGCAGTGGTCGTCCCCAGAAACTGGCGGCGTGTAACGTTGGAGATGTTCGTGTTATTCAAGCGATGCCTCATAGCGTTTGTTGACTAGGTAATCCTTGCCCAGCGCCTCGCGGAGCGGGTCGGCGTCCTCGGCGCAGTACCCCCAATGCAGGTGACGCCGCCACCCCTCGGCGTGCCTGAACCGTCGCGACAGTTTACCGACTTCGCGTGAGTACCATGCCATCATAGCAAGGTACTGGTTCATCTTCTGGCTTTTCGCCAGCCAATCCTGCTGGCTCCGATGCGCCGCCAACGCTGCTGTTTTCTGCGCGAACACCGATGTCGTGTTCACAAATGCGCCGGGGATGATTCGCCGGCGCAACGGATCACGCAGGCCGACCGGCATGGCGTGGTACAGCGTCACATCGCCGACGACCGGTTTGCGCCGCGGAATCGTCCAGAAGTTTCTCATGCCCCGCACGAACGCCGACGTCACGGCCAGCCGACAGGTATTCATGTGGTCTTCCATGTAATCCTGCGGTGAGTGTACAAGCAGAACCGTCGGGTTGACAGCGCGAATCACTGCCGTGAGCCGGCGGAGCGTTTTGTCCTCGTAATAGACATCGAGGTCGTCCACAAGGCTCGGATGAAACACCGCACCGAGTAAACGCGCTGCCTCTCGCGCTTCACCACCGCGGATACGGATGAGTTGGGCCGCCGGATAAACCTGACTGCCGCACGAACCGTTTGCGACGTTCATGTAATGCGTCTCGTAACCAGCCTGTTTCAACAGCAGCAGCGTCCCAGCCATCATGAACTCGATGTCGTCCGGGTGACACCCAACGGCCATGGCAACGCGGCGGCTCATAGTGCGACCACCTTGCCGGTCTGGATGGATTTCTCCTCGGCTTCGCAAATCTCCACCGCGCTCGCACCGTCGCGACCGGTGACGATGGTTGGCGGGGTCTTCTTGCGGATACACTCGACCATGTAGCTGAGTTCACCGATATACCCATCGCCTACGGATGGTTTGATAGTGCGCGGTGCCTGGCCTTTCTCGAAGAGACGGAGCGCATCAGCGCCGCGAGCGAGCGTGAAGTCAACCGTTGCGTTCTCGAATTGAACGGTGTATTCCATATTGAACCCAAATCCACTTGTCATCGCCCAGCCGCCTTCGGCGGTTACCGAAGCGCCGCTGGCCACCTTGTATTGGGCGACAACATGATCAATGGCGCCGCTGAGTTGGGAGTACCCGGTTGCGTACACGGCCTTGGGGCGCCCAAAGCAGTATTGAACAAAATCCACATCGTGAATGTGCAGATCGAGGATCGCACCGCCGGATTTGGCTCCGTCCATGAAATCTTTCGACCAGCCGGGCGGCTCGGCGACCCGTCGGAACCGGGCGGCCAACACCTTGCCATACGTCCCCTTCTCCATCGCTTGCTTCACCCAGACGTAGTCCGGCCAGAACCGGATGCACATCGCCGGCATAAAGAAACCTTTGGCAGATGCGGCGGCCTTGACGATGTCGCGGGCGAGCGCAGCCGTGCGGGCGAGCGGTTTCTCGCAAATGACGTGCTTGCCGGCTTTGAGCGCGGCAATCGCAAGTTTCGCGTGTGCCATCGTCGGCACACAAAGATCAATCAGGTCAATTGCAGGATCGGTGAGCAGGTCGTCAAGGTTCTTGGTGGCCTTTGTCTGCGACATATCGAGCTTGAGCGGTTCCGCGCTGCCAACGTTGCCGCTGATGCTGGAGAAATCGCCGTCCACCGGCAGACGAATGGCGTCGCAGATAGCCGCGATGCGCACACCGTGGATTTGGCGGTACGCCTTGATGTGCGTGACGCCCATGAAACCGAGTCCGACGATTGCGACGTTGATAGTGCTCATTGGTTTACCTCATTTCTTTTGTTTTTGTTTGCGAGCAGCGGGCTTGGGGCTTTCGAACAACGGCGGAATCAACTCCGCGTTCCAAGCCTCGAAAGCCTTGGTGAGTCGGGCGACGTGTTCCGGTTTCGTTCCGGCCAAGTCGCGCGACTCGCTGATGTCCGTGTGCAAATCGAAAAGCAGCGGCGCGTTCTGTCCTGTCTTCACCAATTTGTAACGGCCTTCGCGCACCGCCCACTGCGCGCCCCCGCCCGTGCGCCAGAAGAGGCGTTCGTGGGGCGCAGTTTTATTCTCGCCGCTCAGGAATGGGATCAGGTTCACGCCGTCGAGCCGATTGTGGGGCAGGTTTGCAACCTGCCCATTGGCAGAGGATTGAGCAGGTTGCAAACCTGCTCCACATAACGCGAGCGCCGTCGGCAGAATATCGAGCGAGATCACCGGCGGTTCATACACCGCGCCGGCCGGCAGCCGTCCCGGCCAACAGACGACAAACGGAACGCGAACACCACCCTCGAACACGTCACCTTTGTGGCCGCGCAACGGTGTGTTGTCGGTCGGCGAGCGGTCCGGGGACGGACCGCCGTTGTCGCTGAGGAAGAAAACGACCGTGTTCTTCTCGATGCCGTGTTTGCGCAAGGTCGCCACGACGGCGCCGACGCCGTCGTCCATCGCGCTGTTCATCGCTGCGTAGGCGCGCCGGCGTGTATCGGCAATATGCGAGAATCGGTTGAGATATTTCTCCGGCGCTTGCAACGGCGTGTGGACGGCGTTGTAGGCGACGTAAAGGAAGAATGGTTTGGCTTTGTGACGATTGATGAATGCGACGGCTCCGCGCGAAAGCAGGTCAGTCATGTAGTCGTTGAACTCGGCAGGTTCCTTGTTGCGGAGCACAGGCGCGGTGTACTCAACGCTGCCCTTGAGGTCGGGCAGATACAGATGGCCGCCGCCGAGGAATCCGAAATACTCGGTGAAACCGCGTTCGTTTGGATGGAAACAGGGCGCAGCGCCAAGGTGCCATTTGCCGATGGCCCCGGTGACATAGCCGTCCTGCTGGAGTTGCTTCACCAGAAACGTCTCGCTCAACGGCAACCCAACCTTGGTGTCCTCGGGAAGCCACGCAGGATTGTTCTCGTGGCCAAACCGCTGTTGGTAGCGACCCGTCATCAGGCCCGCGCGAGTCGGGCTGCAAAACGGATGCGAGACATAGCCACTGGAGCAACGGACGCCGCGCTTGGCGAGTGCGTCGAGGTGAGGAGTCGGGATGTCTTTGCAGCCTTGGAAACCAACGTCGGCATAGCCAAGATCGTCCGCGAGAATAATGACGATGTTGGGCCTCTCGGCGGCACAAGCGAACCACGAAAGAAGAAAAAGCCACATCGCGCTTACTGACTTGATATTCATGCGCGCTTATTCTGCCAGCAAACAGGTTGAATGGACAGTCAAAATCTAACCGTGTAGAATGCCGACAGGTTGAAACGAATGCTTCATCTTTTTTTGCTGCTGTTGTTCGGACTGCTGGCGTTTGTGCTAATCCTGCGCTGGCGCGAGCCTTCGATGATCTACTATCCAATGCGGGAGATCGAAGGCACCCCCGACCAAGCCGGTCTGAAGTTCGAGGATGTCTGGCTCACCGCCAGCGATGGTGTGAAGATTCACGGATGGTTTGTCCCGGCCGCCGGGACGGCGGCCACTACAATCCTTTTTCTCCACGGCAATGCTGGGAACATTTCGCACCGGTTGGAGAAACTCGCCATCTTCCACAAACTCGGCGCGGCGACATTCATCATTGATTATCGCGGCTACGGTCGCAGCGACGCGCGCCAACCCGACGAACAAGGCACCTACCGCGACGCCCAAGCCGCTTACGATTGGCTGGTAAAGCGGGGCAGTCCTATCATTCTATATGGCGAATCACTCGGCACGGCTGTCGCCGTTGACCTAGCGATCAAGGTGCCCGTTGCGGGCGTCATCATTGAGGAACCGTTCACCTCCATCGCCGATGTCGGCCAAAAGATGTTCCCCTTCTTACCTGTCCGTCTCATCGCCAAGACCAAGTATGACTCGCTCAGCAAGATGCCAAAACTTCGCGCGCCGCTACTCATCCTCCACAGCCGCGATGACGAGATGTTCCCGTTCAGTTACGCCGAGCGTCTCCTCGCCGCTGCGCCCGAACCGAAACGCCTCGTCGAACTCCACGGCAGCCACAACGACGCCTTTCTCGTCAGCGCCGTTGTCTATCGTCAAGCGCTCAGCGAATTCCTCGCGGCGTTAAGATTGTAGGCCGAGTCACCCGACTCGGCGCTATCCGATTCGCCGCGTGAGTCACGCGGCCTACAACGATTTTGCGGCTGCACGCCCGGCGTTGACAAGCCGCGATTCTTGTGGTCAGCTTACCGCCGCCATGATCGAGGAAATCAAAGCCAGATTGGACAACCTCCACCAGCGCCACCAAGCGTTGGGGAGGTATCTTTGACGTACCCAAGCAACGCGCCCGCCTGATCGAACTCGAAAACATCATGTCCGGCCCGACCTTCTGGAACGACCAGATCAAGGCCAAGTCCATCCTCAACGAAGCAACCATCGTCCGCCGCCGGCTCGACACGCTCGCCGAACTCGACCGCAAAATCTCCGACGCCCAAGTCCTCATCGAACTGGGCGAGTCCGAAGCTGAAGTGACGAAGGAACTCCAAGCCGCCGAAACCCGCTTCAACCAGTTCGAGTTGGAGAACCTCCTTGCCGCTGAGCACGACAAATCCAACGCCATCTTCAACGTCCACGCCGGCGCCGGCGGCACGGAAAGCTGCGACTGGGCCAACATGCTTCTGCGCATGTACAGCCGTTACTGCGAGACACGCGGCTGGAAATCCGACATCGTGGACATCCAATCCGGCGACGAAGCGGGCATCAAGAGCGCCACGCTCATGGTCACCGGCGATTACGCCTTCGGCTACCTCAAGGCCGAGCGCGGCGTCCATCGGCTCGTCCGCATTTCGCCGTTCGACTCCAACAAACGCCGACACACCAGCTTCGCCTCTGTGGATGTTGTCGCGGAAATCGAGGACGCCGAAGTCGAGTTGAAGATGGAAGACGTGCAGGTGGACACCTTCCGCAGCGGCGGCAAAGGCGGCCAGAACGTCAACAAACTCGAAACCGCCATCCGCATGACACACGCGCCCACTGGCATCGTCGTTCAGTGCCAGAGTGAACGCAGCCAACACCAGAACCGCGAACTCGCCATCAAGATGTTGAAGGCGCGCCTCTACGAAAAGCAGCAGGACGAGAAGCGCGCCGCGATGGAGAAATACTACGGCGAGAAAGGCGCCATCGCCTGGGGCAACCAGATTCGCAGCTACGTTTTCCAGCCGTATCAAATGGTCAAAGACCTCCGCACGGGCTGCCAAACCAGCGATGTCCAAGGTGTGATGGATGGCGACCTCGACTCATTCATCAGCGCATGGCTCAAAGCCGGCCAGCCACGCCAACGCAAACAAGGCGTCACCGACGAGGAGTAAGCGTGCCGACGATCCTCGACAAGATTGTCGCCGTGAAACGCCGCGAAG
>CAZNOK010000001.1:0-34048 GCA_964574605.1 uncultured Verrucomicrobiota bacterium | reverse complement strand
AGTCGCGGCCTTGTTACCGCGCGCCGAGGAACTTCGCGGCCGCGCTGCAGCACGCAAGGACTTCCGGAGCTTTTCCGGAACATTGGCTTCTCACAAAGGCGTCGCCCTGATCGCCGAAGTGAAGAAGGCTTCGCCGTCAGCCGGCGTCATCTGTCCGAACTTCGATCCGATTCGCATCGCGCGCGCCTACGAACAGGCAGGCGCGTCCGCCATCTCGGTGCTGACCGACCGCGAGTTCTTCCAAGGCGACATCAGCTATCTTGAGATAATCCGTGCCGCGGTGAAGCTGCCGTTGTTGCGGAAGGATTTCATCATCGAGGAGCTTCAGATACATGAAGCTGCTGCCTGCGGCGCGGATGCGGTGTTGCTGATTGCGGCGATTCTCGACGACAAACAACTGCGCGAGTTCCGTGCCATTGCCGAACATCTGCACATGGCCGCGCTCGTCGAAGTCCACGACGAAGCAGAGCTTGACCGCGCGCTGGCCGCCGGCACCCAACTTGTCGGCATCAACAATCGTGACCTCGCCACCTTCGCTGTCAGCCTTGCCACAACGGAGAAACTCGCGGCCAAGATACCAAAAGAACGCGTCGTTGTTGCAGAAAGCGGCATCCACACCCGTGCCGATGTTGAGCGCGTCGCCCGCGCGGGCGCCAAAGCCGTCCTCGTCGGCGAATCGCTCATGCGTAGCGGCAACATCGCCAGCAAGGTCAAGGAACTGCTCGGATGACATCCCCCTTTGCACACCCCGCGCCGCGTCAGGTGACGCGGCCTACAATGCAAAACAACACGACATAACGGATGCGACCACTTATCAAGATCTGTGGCATCACCAACCTCGACGATGCCCGGCTGGCGGTCGAGTTGGGCGCCGACATGCTCGGCTTCATCTTCTACGCGAAAAGCGCGCGCGCCATCAGTCGTGAAGTTGCGGCACAGATTTGCGGCGCCGTGACCGTGGAAAAGGTCGGCGTGTTTGTCAACGAGACCGAGGCAAACATCCGCCAGACATTCCAAGAGTGCGGCCTGACCATGCTCCAATTTCATGGCGATGAATCACCCGCGTTTTGCCGGAGATTCTCCGCCAAGAAAATCAAGGCCATCCGTGTTCGTGACGCCGAATCGTTGCGAACGGCGGCGGAGTACGATGTTGACGCGCTCCTGCTGGACACCTACACTGATTGTCAGCGCGGCGGCACGGGCAAGACGTTCGACTGGTCGCTGGCGGCACAGGCGAAATCGCTGGGCCGACCAATCATTTTGTCGGGAGGGTTGACGCCCGACAACGTGCGCGATGCGATCCGAACCGTGCAACCGTACGCCGTGGATGTTGCCAGCGGCGTTGAACGCGAGCCGGGACGGAAAAACCCGGAGAAGTTGAGGAGATTTGTTGAAGCGTGCAGAAACGTATGAAGATTGTTCCTGACAGCGGCGGCCACTTCGGCCCGTACGGCGGCATGTACGTGCCGGAAACGCTCATGGCGCCGTTGCAGGAATTGACGCGCGAATACGAAAAGGCGCGACGCGACAAGCGATTCACGGCGGAACTGGACTACTACCTCCGCGAGTATTGCGGCCGCCCCACCCCGCTCTATTTTGCCGAGCGGATGACGCGCGAACTTCGGGGGCCGAGAATCTACCTCAAGCGCGAAGACCTGCTCCACACCGGTGCTCACAAGATCAATAACACCATCGGCCAAATTCTGCTCGCCGAGCGCATGGGCAAACGCCGGATCATCGCCGAAACTGGCGCAGGCCAGCACGGCGTTGCCACCGCGACCGTTGCGGCGATGTTCGGGATGGAGTGCGTCGTTTATATGGGCGCGGTGGACATGCAGCGCCAAGCTCTCAATGTCTATCGGATGCGCCTCCTCGGCGCCGAAGTGCGCTCTGTCACTGCGGGGCAGCAAACACTCAAAGAAGCTATCAACGAGGCGATGCGCGATTGGGTGACTAACGTCCGCACAACCCATTACATCCTCGGCAGCGTTCTCGGCGCACACCCCTACCCCATGATGGTTCGCGATTTCCAGAGCGTCATCGGACGCGAAGCGCGCCGACAGATTCTGGCGAAGGAGAAACGCCTGCCAAACGCGCTTGTCGCTTGCGTCGGCGGCGGCTCGAACTCCATTGGGCTTTTTCACGCCTTCCTCGGCGACAAGCGCGTCCGCATGATTGGCGTCGAAGGTGGTGGCCGCGGCATCAAGCCGGGCGATCACGCCGCGCGGTTCCAGAAGGGCGGTTCACTCGGCGTTCTGCAGGGCACACGAACGTTCGTGCTTCAGGATGACAACGGCCAGATCATGCTCACCCACTCCGTCAGTGCGGGCCTCGACTACGCCGCCGTCGGCCCTGAGCACAGTTATTTGCGCGACCTGAAACGCATCGAATACACTTACGCCACCGATGACGAGGCGCTGGATGCGTTCCAGTTTTGCTCGCGCGTCGAGGGCATCATCCCGGCGTTGGAAAGTGCCCACGCCGTCGCCTACGTGATGAAGAACGCGCGGAAGCTCCGCGGCGTTGTCATCGTGAACCTTAGCGGCCGCGGCGACAAGGACGTGATGCAGGTGGCCGACATTTTGAAACTGGAGAAATAACATGCGCAGCATGACCGGATACGGACGCGGCGAACACGTCCAAGGCGGATTCAAGCTCAGCGTCGAGTTGAACTCGGTGAACCGCAAACAGAGCGACATCTCCATCAAACTGCCGGCGGAACTGGATGAGTTGGAGCCGCGTATCCGCGACGAGATCAATGCCCAAGTTTCCCGTGGCCGCATCAACGCCGTCGTCACCTTTCATCGCGGCGACGCAGCAGAGCACGTCGAACTGGACACGGCGCTGGCCAAGGCGTATTTGCGCGCCATCCAAAAGCTCCAGAAGGAACTCAGGCTCAACGGCACGCTCACCCTCGACGCCATCCTGCGCGCCCCCGGCGTGCTGAAGCTCGCCGAATCCACCCTCAATGCCGATGCCCTCTGGCCCAGCGTGGAAAGCGCCCTGAAGAAAGCCCTCGACCGGCTTGTGAAAATGCGCGAGAAAGAGGGAAAACACCTTGCGACCGATCTTGCGAAGCGGCTTGACCTGTTGATCGCGGGGGCGACAGCTATCCGTACCGCAGCTCCGGACACGGTGAAACGGTATCGGGAACAGTTACACGCTCGCATCAAGGAGGCCGGGCTGGAAGTGCCGATTGATGATGAACGGCTGGCCAAGGAAGTCGTCTTCTTTGCCGACCGTTGCGACATCACAGAAGAACTCACACGCTTGGAGAGCCATTTCCAACAGTTCCGCGCCTCGCTGAAGTCGGCGGAACCGGTGGGCCGCACACTGGACTTCCTCGCGCAGGAAATGAACCGCGAGATCAACACCATCGGCTCGAAAGCCAACGCCGCGGAGATCTCGCAACAGGTCATCAAAATGAAGGCGGAACTGGAAAAGATCCGCGAACAGGTGCAAAACATCGAATGAGACCCGGCTTGCTCCTCATCATCTCCTCGCCCTCCGGCGGCGGCAAGACCACGCTTTGCCAGCGCCTGCTGGCGTGGGACCCGAACATCACGCGCGTTGTCACCTGCACCACCCGTGCGCCACGCCACGGCGAGCAGGACGGCAAGGACTATTTCTTTCTCAGCAAGAATGAGTTCGAGCGGCGCATCGCCGCCGGCGATTTCCTCGAACACGCCCAATACACTGGCCACTATTACGGCACGCCGCGCCGGTTCGTCGAGGAACAAATCGCGGCGGGACGAGAAGTGTTGATGGCCGTCGAGGTTCAGGGGGCGACGAACGTCATGAAACTGGCGCGTAATAGCGCGTTGGCCGACTCGCTCGTCACTCTCTTTCTCATGCCGCCGACGATGGAGTTGTTGGAACAACGCCTCCGCAAGCGCGCCCAAGACGACGAGGCGACGATTCAACAGCGTTTGCGCATCGCCAAGGAGGAAATGGCTCACTGGCGCGAGTACGATTATGCGATTGTCACCGGACACATTGACGACGACGTCGCGCACGCCAAGGCGATCATCATCGCCGAGAAATGCCGCACGCGCCGCGTCCCGAAAGGAGGCCAGCCATGGGTGCAAAGAGAACTATTGTCCTAGGCGTCACCGGTTCCATCGCCGCCTACAAGGCCGCCGACATCGCCAGCCAGCTTGTGAAGGTGGGGCACACCGTCCACTGTGTGATGACCAAGAACGCCACGCAGTTCATCACACCGCTGACGCTGGAAACCATCTCGCGCCAGCCGGTCACGCTAGATTTGTTTGTCGAGCGCGAATGGTGTCCGACGCACATTGCCATCGCCGACGCCGCCGACCTGTTGCTGATCGCGCCCGCCACGGCCAACATCATTGCCAAGATGGCCACCGGCATCGCCGACGATGCGCTCAGCACCATCGCACTCGCGTTGCGTCCCGAAGCGAAAGTGCTGGTCGCCCCCGCCATGAATGGCAAGATGTGGCTCCACCCGGCCACACAAGCCAACGTCGCGACGCTCAAAAAACGCGGCGTCGAGTTTATCGGCCCTGACAAGGGGCAGTTGGCTTGTGGGTACGAAGGCATCGGCCGTCTCTGGCCGTCAGAGAAGATTATCGAACGCGCGCTGAAACTGCTGTGAAGCCGCGTTTTCTCATCACGGCCGGGCCGACCCGCGAGTTTCTCGACCCGATCCGTTTTATTTCCAACCGTTCCTCCGGCAAGATGGGTTACGCGCTCGCGCGCGCCGCGCGACGGCACGGCAATGTCACGCTTGTCAGCGGCCCCGTCGCCTTGAAACCGCCGTCTGGCGTGACATTCGTGCCTGTCAGGACTGCGCAGGAAATGGCGGAGGCGGTGCTGGCGTGCGAAGCCGACATCGTGATCATGACGGCTGCCGTGTGCGATTTCCGTCCGCGACAGACAGCGGCACACAAGATCAAGAAAGCCGGTTTCTCCGGCACACTGGAGTTAATGCCGACAGTGGACATCCTCGCCGCGTTGGGTAAACGCAAACGCCATCAAGTGCTTGTCGGGTTCGCGGCGGAGACTGACGCGCTGGAGGCCAATGCAATGGACAAGTTGCGACGGAAGAACCTTGATCTGATTGTCGCCAACAACGCCCGCGCGATGGAGGCCGACACGAATCAGGTGACGCTGTTGTACCGGGATGGACGAGTAGAACGGCTGCCGGAGATGTCGAAGGCGCGGGTGGCGAGAGAAATTTTGCGTCGGGTCAGCGCACCTCGTACATGACCATTCCCGAAAGCAGTTTCGGGTAGAAGTCGGTGCTCTTCTGCGGCATTCGCGACCGAGCGTCCGCGACGGCTTTCACCGCGGATACCGGCGTCGGTTGAAGGAAGAACGCCAATTGCGCCTTGCCGGATTGCACTTGCTCCAACGCCTTCTCCGGTTCGCGCCAGTAGGTGACGTTAGACTCCTCGCGCAGTCGAACCTCGTCAATTCCAAGCAACGCTTCGAGTATGGCGACGTGAAGAATCGCCACGTCGAGAGTGTCCCAGAGCGACGGCTTGCCGGCAAACAGCGGCTTGAGCGCCGACGGGTTCTTCGGACGCAATGTGACGCGGCCCAGCGCATCGGTCATCCCAATCCCCTGCGTGCCGGTCGGTTCGATATGAAAACTGCCGGCCAGCTTCTCGCGGAACTTGCGCGGGTCAAAGCTGGTCAGGTTGGCGACGGTGCGGTGCGTGGGCAGGATGACCAAGCCGGGATCGTTCATGTCCACGATGGTGGCCATCACGTATTGGGAAGCTTCCGTCCCAGCCTCATCGCGGAAAGCGAGTGCCGTCTCGTAGCGGTGATGCCCGTCGGCAATGTAGAAGGTTTGCGGACGAAGCGCCGCTTGAATCGCAGCGATTTGCGCAGGCTCGCTGATTTCCCAAAGCGCGTTGGTAACATCGTAGTCGTCCACGAGCGAATACAACGGCGCGCCGAGTCTGGGCGCAGGAATCGGTTGCGGATGGAGCATGAAGATCTGCCCCTGTTGGGCGCCCACGGCACGTAGGAGCGACATGCGGTCGGCCTTGGGTTTGGCGAGCGTGTGTTCGTGTGGCAGGACGTGGCCTTCGTCCCATCGGCTGAGGCGAGCGCGGCAGATCAGGCCCCTGCGGGTCTGCGTTTGTGAGCCTCCCGGCGCGGCGAATGTTTGTTCAAGCCAATAGAGTGCGGGCTTGTCTGCTCGACGCAAGACACCCTCATTCAGCCACCGTTTGTAAAGCGCAGCGGCACGAGTGTACTTGTTGGAGGTTTCATTATCGGAGGGATCCTCCTTGCCAAGCTCGATGCGGATGAGATTGTGGGGCGATGCGGCAAGGTAACGTTCACGCATCTCGGCGTTGATTTTGTCATAGGGTTGCGTCAACACATCAGCGAGATGCACCCGTTGACTGTTGTAGAGAACGCCGTGGAATGGTTGGATCTCAGCCATGATTGGCGCGCATAGTAGGCGCGCCTTGCGAACGCGTCAAGACGCAGGCGGAGGCGGCTTGTTGTTCTTGCGGCCATTGAGACGGCGGCGGGCGGCGTAGATCGTGGCAAGCCGCTCACCCAGAGCAGGAGCACGTTTGGTTCGGGGATGACCAACATCTGGCCGCCTTGGACGGAGTCAAAGTCCCGGTTGGTACCATCCACGCGTCTGCAACGACCCTTTAGATAATGGCTCCTTCGACACCTGTTTCGCCGGAACCGGGGCACCGACAGGTGATGAGGGTGCCGCCGCCTTCCGCAGGCTGGATCGCAAGGTTGCCACCGATCATGTGGGCGCGGTAGCGCATGATCCGCAACCCCAACCCGCCGTTTTGGTCCGCCTTGTCCGAAATCCCAACCCCATCGTCCTGGACAGTCAACCGCAACAAGCTGCCATCCACGCGGAGACTGATATGAATCCGCCCCGGATTCGCATGCTTGACGGCATTGGTAACGGCCTCCTGAACAATGCGATAAAGGTGGAGCGCCGCGTGGTCGTCAATCGGCAAGACAATGTCCGGGCAATCTGTGACACATTGAACCGAATATCGTTTACTGGTTTGGGCGGCAAGATTCTGGAGTGCGACACAAAGACCCCCTTCAAGGAATCGCTCAGGATAGAGAGCATGGGAGATTTCCCGTGCCTCAGTAATGGCCTCACGCACCAAATCCTCTATCTCCTCAAGATCCGCAGACTCCGCCATGTTCTTGCCCTTGAGCTTCTCCCGAAGCAGTTTGACGACAAACGTCACGCCAACCAACTGCTGGCAAAGACCATCGTGAACGTCCTGCCCAATGCGGGCGCGCTCGCGTTCGCTGATCGCAAGGACCTCCTGTTCGAGTTCACGGTGGGCAGTGACGTCGGTGGCCACGCCGATGACTTGCTGAACCGTACCGTCGGGAAGACGCGTGAAAACCGTGTCCCGCAGCTCCAGTAAATGCCAGTGCCCGTCAGTGTCGCGAAAGCGACAAGTCGTTTCCACAATTTCACCGTCGCGCGCCGCGGCCACGGACGCACTGTGCGCGGCGAGACGAAGCGCGTCATCGGGATGAACGAAATGTCCCGTCGGCTCGGCGAGAAATTGTTCCGGCGTCAAACCGAGAATGCGTTGCACGGCGCGGTTGATATAGACGTTGCGCCGCGAGACCAAGTCATGCACACACACAACGTCCGGCATGGTCTCGGCGATGTGCTCGATAAAACGACGGCTCTGCGCGAGCGCCTCCTCGGCTTTCTTGCGCTCGGTGATGTCACGGAAGAACACCCGAATGGCCTCCTGGCCCTGATGCAACACCGGCTGCGCGTTGACCTCGACGTCGAACACACTGCCATCCAGCCGAACATACCGCTTCTCAAGCAGTGGGACGACCTGTCGTTCCTGCGTCAGGCGCTCCGTCCGCTTGCAAACCTGCTCGTGAAAATCAGGATGGACAAACTCCATTGCGGCGCGTCCGATCAACTCGGCGGCGGCGCGCGCGCCAAGCATCTTCGCCCCGTTCTCATTGATGAATGCCACCAGCCCATTCGCGACGACCATGATCCCTTCGGGCGCGCTCTCGACGAGCAACCGGTAACGTTCTTCGCTCGCAGCGAGATCGGCTTCGCGCCGCGCGATGGTGTCGAGCATCTGGTTGAAGGCGTCAGTGAGTTCACCGGTTTCGTCGCGGCTTCGTTTGGTCACGCGCACGCTGTAGTCCTGCTGGGCGACGGCGCGCGCCGCGCGCGTCAGCGCCAGCAGCGGCGCCGAGATGAATTGTCGCAGTTGGAACGACAACACCAGCGCCACTACCAACGCCCCGGCAATTGTGGCCAGCGCAATGCCGGCGAGCCGGCGCAATTCTCGCACTTGCTGCTGTATCTCAGAGCGCATTGTTACGAAGCCGACAAGCTTGTTGTCGCGCATCACTGGCCGGCACAACTGCGCGTACTCCGAGCCGAACTTGACGTCGCCGGGCGCGGGCGGTGGCGGCTCGAATGAATTCTGCAAGTCGTACGTGGCAAAGAGCTTGCCGTCGGGAGTGTGGAGACAGGCAGAGATCGCACCGCGCCGCATCCAGAGGGCGCTCAATACTTCCTTTGCCGTCGCGATGTCGCCGGACGCCAACGCGTCGTCCGTTGCCCGCGCAATCAGTTCGGTTTCGGCGTACAATCGGGTCTTCGTCGCTTCCCGGATTCGGACATGTTCGTAAGCAACGATGACTGTCACAGTGATCAACACCGCCGCCGTGCTGGTCAGCAGGATGGCCAGCAGCAGCCTCCGCCGAATGGACCCGATGTGGAAGATCCGTAACATGTATTCTTTTTCCGGTAGGGACGACCCGCCGGGTCGTCCGTAAGGCACGACGAGGCGGGCGAGCCGGCGGCTCGCCCCCACCATTGAACTAAAATTTCACGCCCGGATTCGTGAACCGCAACCCGGCGTTGTCGTGATACGTCGCGTACTCCGTCACAATCGCCCCCTCCGGCCCGGCGATCATGAAGTGTTTCGCTTCCGGCCGGTTCAGAGCCGCGATTTCGCCGGGCTTGAGGACCTTGCAGTTCTTCACCGTGATGTATTTCGCCTGGCTCTCCGGCAACTCCACCGGGCACGGCTTTGTCTCGTCGCCTTCACCGAAGACATAGACGCTGCCGTGACGCACCTGCCACGCCTCCATCTTCGGTTTCGCTTCCGGCGTCGCGACGTGCGCGTGCTCGACAATCATCTGTCCGGGCAACAGATAAATCTCGTGGCCGAAATAACCGTCCTTCTTGTCATTCCACCAGAAAATGCCGGCCATGCCGACGTTGACGAAATCCTTCAACCCGAAATCAATCGCCCAGAAATCGTCCGTCTTCAGTTTGTCGTACACCGGGTAACCAAAGCGTTTCATCATCGCGTAATACGCCTGCTTCGCCTTGCCGTCGTCGAACGTGCCGTCGGCCTTGTAGAAACCCTTGTTCGATTGTTTCACGCTCTTCCTTCCTCTGCCGCCGGTTCTCTGCGCTGCCGTCGGCAAGACGAAGGCGGCGATGACGATGGCTGTGACAAACAGAATTCTCACAGGACCATTTCTACCAGAGCGCCCCACCATCTGCAACAAATCACTCGCCCGCTGCCGACGCGGCGGCCATGTTCGCGCGCTTGCGGGCCACGGCGTTGAGGATTCGCTTGCGGAGCCGGAGGTTCTTCGGCGTCGCCTCGACGTATTCGTCAACGTCAATGTATTCGAGACAGCGTTCGAGACTCATCTTCAACGGCGGTTCGAGTTGGATCCCCTTCCCTTCGCCTACCGAACGCATGTTCGTCAGGTGCTTGGTCTTCGTCGGGTTGACCGGCATGTCGTCGGTGCGCGGGTTCTCGCCGATGATCATCCCCTCGTACACGTCCTCCTGCGGCCCGATGAACAACCGTCCGCGTTCCTGGATGTTGTTGAGCGCCCACGCGGTGGCGACGCCAGTCTCCATCGAGACGAGCGTGCCGGTCGCGCGGGTCATGATCTCGCCCTTCCACAGGCCGTACTCCTTGAACAGGTGCGACATCGCCGCGGCGCCGCTGGTGAGGTTCACCAGATCGGTCTCGAACCCGATGAGGCCGCGCGTCGGAATCGCGCACTCAATCGTTACGCCGTGCGGATGATGGTGCATATTCGTGATCTCGGCCTTGCGCGCGGCAAGCACCTGCATCACGTCGCCGAGTTTCTCCTGCGGCGTCTCGACCCAGAGCGTCTCGTATGGCTCCAATAACCGGCCCTGTTTGTCGCGGTGCGTGATGACTTCGGGACGCGACACGAGCACTTCGTAACCTTCGCGCCGCATCTGCTCAACGAGAATCGCGATCTGCATCTCGCCGCGTGCGCTCACCAGAAAAATGTTCGGGAATTCCGTGTCCTCGACGCTGAGCGAAATGTTCGTGCGCGTTTCCTTCACGAGCCGCTCCCGGATGTGCCGGGCCGTGACGAGCTTGCCGTCGCGCCCGGCGAGCGGGCCGTCGTTGACGGCGAACTGCATCTGGATGGTCGGCGGATCAATCTCGGCAAACGGAATCGGTTCGCGTTCCTCGCTGTCGCAAAGCGTCTCGCCGATGGAGACTTCGTCGAAGCCGGACAACCCGACGATGTTGCCGGCTTCCCCGACGGTGCTCTCGGCGGATTTCAGGCCGCTGAACTCAAAGACCTTCGTGATGGTGGCGCGCGCTCGGCGATTGTCCTTGTGAATGCAGACGATGGAGTCGCCGACCTTGACGTTGCCGCCGGTGATTTTTCCGATGGCGATTCGTCCGACATAATCGGACCAGTCGAGGTTGCTGATGAGCATCTCGAACGGCGCCGACGCATCGGCTTTCGGCGCGGGAACGTGTTTGAGGATCGTCTCGAACAACGGCGTCATGCCGTTATGCGGGTCATCAAGCTTGCGGATGGCATAACCGTCGCGGGCGCTGGCGTAAATGAAGGGCGCATTGAACTGGTCCTCAGTGGCGTGCAGTTCGAGAAGAAGTTCCAGCACCTTGTTGTGCACGCCGAGCGGGTCGGCGTGTTCGCGGTCAATCTTGTTGATGACCACGATGACCTTCAGCCCGTGGCCGAGCGCCTTCTTCAACACGAACCGGGTCTGCGCTTGCGGCCCGTCGAAAGCGTCCACGAGCAACAGCACGCCGTCCACCATGCCGAGGATGCGCTCGACCTCGCCGCCGAAGTCGGCGTGGCCGGGCGTGTCCACGATATTGATGAGATGGTCGCTCCAGTGGACGGAGGCGTTCTTGGCCTTGATGGTGATGCCTTTTTCCTTTTCGAGGTCCATCGAGTCCATGACGCGTTCTTCCGCCTGCTGGTTGTCGCGCCACAGGCCGGCGTCGCGCAGCAACTTGTCCACGAGCGTGGTCTTGCCGTGGTCAACGTGTGCAATGATGCCGATATTGCGAATGTGTTGGGTCATAAGGCAAAGAGGAACAAACGTTGCGCGAAGACACCGCAGCTATCGCCGACGCCGTTTGCGTCGGACGCGCCGCAAGTCATCAATCGCGTTCCAGTTCATTGAATGAAAGATTGGTGGAGACGATGGGAGTTGAACCCACGACCTCCTGAATGCCATTCAGGCGCTCTAGCCAACTGAGCTACGTCCCCACCGAAATCGCGCCGCATCGTAGCCGCGCCCGGCGCGTTTGTCAACCGCCCCTACTCCGGCAGCGACACGCACAACAACTCGGCATCCGTCCGCACGTACAGCCGCCCCCGCACCAGCGCGGGCTGCGACCACGCTTCCACGTCCTTCACCAGCGGCAGCAACTGCGGCTTCGTCGTCGCGACGGGACGCGACGGCAACAGCGCGAGCGTCCCCTTGTTCGTGAGCACGAGCACGCGCCCGTTGCCGGCGATCAACTGGGCGGGATCCTTGAAAGGATCATCCTCCAGTTGCCACACGATCTTGAGGTTGCCGTCGAGACAGTAGATGCCGTTGTTGGTCGTCAACCAGATCATGCCGTCGGCTTCGACGGGCGAAGTGACGTCGGGATTCGCGTCGGGGTTCTGCGCAACCGGTTTTGAAACTGCGCAATCGTTGGCGTCGAACGCGAGCAGCCGCGCGCCGCTCTGCTCGGCGGCCAGCAACAAGCGCTCGCCACACTTCATCGGCGTCGGCACCTTGAACTCGGCCGGGAACTCCGCCTCGACTGTCCAGAGTCGCTTTCCCGTCTTCGGGTCCCAGCCGCCGGCGCCGTCGGCGTCGTTACCGATGATCTGCCGGCGTTTGCCGAACTCGGCGCAGATGAAGTTGCCGTAGCTCGGCTTGGCGCCGGGAGTTTTCCAGCGGAGCGCGCCCGTGCGACGGTCGAACGCGGCGAGAAAAACATTCGTCGAGGCGCCGGGGACGATGACGAGATCGTCCACGAGCAACGGCGTGGCGCAGTAGCCCCACGTCGGGACTTCGCCGCCATATTCGAGATGCAAGTCGTGCGACCATTTCACGGCGCCGTCGCGCAGCGCGACGCATTGAAGTTGGCCGATTGCGCTGAACAAGAACACGTCGTCGCCACTGATGACCGGCGTGGCGCGCGGCGCGCTGCCGTAATCCATTTTGCCGGGCGCGAAGTAAGTGAACTCCCAGCACTGTTTGCCGGTGGCGGCGTCGAAACAACGCCAGATGTCATTCTCTTCGTTCTTGTCGGAGACGATGACGACGGACTCGGTCGCGGCGACGCCGCCGAGTCCTTGCGAGGTGAGCGGGGCGCGCCAGAGGAAAACCGGTTTTGCGGGCAGCTTCGCCGGAACAAATGGCGAATGCGACAAACGATCAGCGCCGCGCCAGTCGGTCCAGCCGGAGTCAGTTACTTTTTTTTTCGAGAATGAAGCCCTTGGCGGACTCCAACTTGTCGAGGAGATGACTGTCGGAGGCCACTTTCTCCAGCGCCTTCTGAAGTTCCGGTAATGTTTCGGCGGGGAATTTGCTGGTGACATACAGCGCGATGAACGGCACGTCGGCGGTGCGCCCGATGATTCGAAGCTCGCCCTTGCCGATGGTGCCGCAGCCTTCGAGCAGCGGCATCGCGTAGCTGGAAACGACGGCGACGTCGGCATGGTTCTCGGCCACCTCGGCGGCGGATTGGTTGCAGGTGTCGCGCGTCTCGATTTTTTCCGGCACCGGCACGCCGGCTTTCTTCAACGCGGCGATTGCGGCGGCATGCTTTTCGCCGGAATCGGCGGGGCCGAAAATGATCTTGCGGCCTTTGAGGTCGGCGATTGACTTGGCCGGGTCCTTGGCACGGACGACGAAGAGGCCGTGGAGCTTGGCGCCGCCTTTCAGGTCGGTGAGCATGGCGACGCGTGTCAGTTTCAATCCCGACGCCTTGGCGGCGTATTCGATGGAGGTTTGTTTGCCGATGACGATGGCCGGTTGGCCGGCGAGGGCGGAACCGAATTGCGGGCAGACCGGCGTCTTCAACGCTTCGCCGAGATATCCGGCGAAGGCGTCGTAGTCGCGCTGGGCGTAACCGGCCACGCACGCGCACGCATTCTTGGCGGCGAGCGGGTCGAGGACGAGCATCGGGAAATCATCGGCGCTCGCGCTGGCGCAGGCGAGGATGGCGAAGAGAAACGAACGCAATTTCATGAACGGCCGGTCGAGACGTCCTTGGATTTGCCGGGCAGAACGGGCCGGATGAGGTTGCGTGGATGGTCGAGCATGTAGATGCGGTTGTCCTTGGTGCAAACGATGGTGGCGCGGACGCAATCGCCGACCTCGGCGATGGAGCCGATGAAGTTGATGTAGTTGCCGGTGGCGGTGTATTTCTTGACAGTCCAGTTGGAGGACTCGGACGTGTAGAGGTTGCCTTGTTTGTCGAAGCAGACGTTCTTCGGCTCGCAACAGCCCTTCCAAGATTGGGAGGTGCCGTTGTCGCGTTTGCCGAAGGAGGCGAGCAGCTTGCCTTCGCGGTTGTATTTCTCGACAAGGAACTTCGTGCAGTGGGCGACAAAGAGATTCCCTTCCTGAACCTTGAAGTCCATCTGGCCGCAACAGCCGCGCAGTCCTTTCACAATCTCGGTGGCATTCTGGAGTTTGTCGCAGAGGCGGTAGATGGAGTAACCAGTCTTGGCCTGGACGCAAACGAACACATCCTGGCCTTGCGCACCGACGGCGGTGGCGGTGCGGGATTTGCCGGGCAACTCAGCCACGGCCTGTTTCACGCCCTGATCATTGAGCAGCACGATTTCGCCGCCGTTGGCGCCACAGCCGGCCACGACAATGCTGCCGTCGGCGCGGCACGCGACCACTTGCGGGCCGAAACTGAGAGGTATGTCCTTGATCAGTTTGTCGTCGGCGCTGAGAACGCGGATGCGTTTGTTCATCGTGTCGCAGACGAGGAAGCGGTCGTCGCGGTCGAGGCAAAAACTGGAAAGCGACCGGGCACAGGTCTGAAGGGTGGCGGCGACGGAGCCTTTCGGGATTACAGCGGCTTTCAACGCGATGATCTTCGGCTGACCACTGCTGAGCGAGGCGGTCAGAGTGCCCTTCTCCATCAATCCCTTGTCTGTCCATGTGGCTGTCCATGCCAGAATATATTGGCCGGAGCCTTTGAGATTGGCCAACCGGCACTCGCCCTTGGCGTCGGTCTTCCATCGTTGAATGTCGCTGTAGCTGCGCGACGCGGCGGGGCGCGTCGTGAAACTGAAATCCGGCATCGGCTTCTGGTCAGGACCGACCATCTTGACCACCACAGAGTCGGCGGCGAACGCACTCGCCGCCACGAAAACCATCGTTACCAGCAAATGTGTTGTTTTCATGCTGCGCCGTCTATCACACTGCGCACCGGACTGCAAACCCAAAGATGAGCCATGCCGCGGGTCTCGCAAAACCATCTCCAGCCGGGGCCTGATATCTCCCACTTCCTTCAAGTCCACCCTTGTCCGGTCAGAAGGAACGATCGTTCCTTCTGACCGGACATGCTGTCAGGTGGTGGACAGTTGTTGCAGCCGCAGGCCCAGCCGACGACGGAAGGCCTGATGCTGTTCCTCAACACGGAAGCCAGCATACGACTTTGGCAACAACACTCGCGGGAGAAGCGGGTCAAAGGAAAACGCATATTGATAGGCCTGCCGTTCATGGCGGGCCGTTGTCGCCAGATCCGGCAGGACGACGACGTTGCGCAATTCCACCTCGGTGCCCGTCACGCGTTGCAGGTAGTGTTGGTGGCGCCGGTTGATTTCCTCCCAGTCCCACGCCGTGGCGGCCACCTCGGCGTGGGTGCAGAGAAACAATCGGCTGGCCTGAAACCCACAAAAACATTCCGGCAGTCCCTCAATGCGGATGATCTCGTTCAGCATGGCGCGCATGTCATGCGGCCAGACCCACACACTGCGCTGGAGCAACCCGAGTTTGTGCGCCCGTAATGCCTGCCACAGTCGTTTTCGTTCTTTGCGTTGCGTCTCCGGCAAATCGAATGTCACCACCCTCCATGCGCCGTCCCACTGCCGCGACCAATGTGGTTGCGGTTCAAAGACCGGTAACCGTTTTTGTCCTGCCGCCGTGACGACAAACTCAATCCGCCTGCCCGTGCGGCTGCGGTGAATCAGCCGTTCCCGCTCCAATCGCCAGATGGCGCGGCTGGTTCCGTACCGATGCTCGTACTCCTCGTACCCGGCCAGCAAGTTCGAGAGCGTGGGTCGGCTCAGCTTGTCGAGACCCCAACAAAACAAATCCAATACCTCCGCATAATCCAATCCGGCCATGTCCGTTCTTCTAACCGCTGGCCGTTTGGCGCGCAAGCCAAATGTCCGGTCAAACGGAACGATCGTTCCGTTTGACCGGACACGAGTCTGGAGGACATGACTCCGTTCAGTCAGCCGCAAACGCTCTGCGAAAGACCCCCTGCTCACCGACAAGCTTGACACCACCAAACGAGCACGGTATCGCCTAGAGCCATGAACACGCTGCTGCGACTCGCCGGGGTTGTCCTGCTCAGCGCATTTGCTTGCGCTGCGCAGACCCGGTACGAGCCCCAATGGGAGTCCCTCGACAAACGTCCGACGCCGGAGTGGTTCCTCGACGCGAAGTTCGGCATCTTCATCCACTGGGGTGCGTACTCCGTACCCGCGTGGGGCAAGGTCGGCGAATACGCCGAGTGGTACTGGCAGAAGATGGCCAACAAGAAACCCGACAACGTCTGGTGGCAGTTCCACAAAAAGAATTTCGGCGAGAACTTCGACTACAAAGATTTCGCACTGCGGTTCACCTGCGAGTTGTTCAACGCCGACCAGTGGGCCGACATCTTCGCCCGTTCCGGCGCGAAGTACATCGTGCCGACATCGAAACACCACGAAGGTTTTTGTCTCTGGCCGAACGCTCAGGCGAGCAGAACGTGGGGCCGCCCGTGGAACGCCGTCGAGATCGGGCCGAAACGCGATTTGATGGCGGAGATGAAAGTCGCCGTCGAGAAACGCGGCATCAAGTTCGGGTTCTATTACTCTCTCTACGAATGGTTTAACCCGCTTTGGAAAGCCGACAAGAAACGGTACGTGGACGATCACATGACGCCGCAGTTCAAGGACGTCGTCACCCGCTACAGTCCAGCGATCATCTTCAGCGATGGCGAATGGGACTTGCAGTCGAAGGACTGGAAGAGCGAATCGCTGCTGGCATGGCTGTTTAACAAATCGCCGTGCAAGGAGTACGTCGTCGTCAACGACCGCTGGGGCAAGGATTGCCGGCACAAACACGGCGGCTATTACACGACCGAGTACGCCGCCGGGATGAAAGACGCATCGCACCCGTGGGAGGAAAGCCGCGGCATGGCGCACTCCTACGGCTACAACCGGGCCGAGAACCTCGACGATTACAAAACCGGCCGCGAGTTCATCATGGTGCTCTGCGACCTCGTGAGCCGGGGCGGCAATTTTCTCTTGGACATCGGCCCAACAGCCGATGGTCGGATTCCTGTCATCATGCAACAGCGGCTGCTGGAGATTGGCGACTGGCTGAAGGTCAACGGCGAAGCCATTTACGGCACACGCTACGCGGGACGCGCCTGTCAGTGGACCGACGGCAAACGTCCGGGCCAGAAGTTCGGCGAGTTCATGGTCAAATACGATCTTATGGGACAGATCGGCCAGGCGCCGAAAGGCGAGATGGCCGTCAAACAAGCATTCTTCACGAAAAAGGGCGACACCGTTTACGCCATCACGCCCGGCTGGCCCGGCGCGAAGTTGGTGTTGCGCGACATCAAGGCATCGAGGAACAGCGCCGTGACATTGCTGGGTCGCAACAGCAAACTGAACCGCAGAATCCGGGGCAACGCGCTGGAGATCGAAGTCCCCGCGTTGACCGCCGACCAGCTTCCCTGCCAGCACGCTTTCACCTTCAAGATCACCAACGCCGAATTGCTACCTGAACCATGAACAATCGCCAACAGAGCTTCCAATCACTTCGCAACAATCCACGCGTTCCCGTCCTCATCCTCGGCGGCGGCGTCAACGGCATCGGCCTGTTCCGCGAACTCGCCTTGCAGAGCGTGCGCTGTCTGCTCGTGGACAAGGCCGATTTCACTGCGGGCGCGACCTCGAAATCCTCGCGGATGATCCACGGCGGCCTCCGCTACCTGGAAAACCGCGAGTTCAAACTCGTCCGCGAATCGCTCCACGAACGCAACCGTCTCCTCGCCAACGCGTCGCACGTTGTCTTTCCGCTAAAGACCACGATTCCGTTCTTCTCGAAGTTCGGCGGCGCAGTGCAATCGGCGCTGATCTTTCTCGGCATCTCGGTTCGTCCCGGCGCGCGCGGCTCCTTCATCACCAACCTCGGACTGACCTACTACGACCTCGTCACCCGCAAGAACCGGCGCACGCCCACGCACTTCCTCACGCCGCGCGACGAGGCATTGAAAGCACTGCCCGGCCTTAACCCCAACATTGTCGCCACCGCGACCTACTGGGACGCCATGATCACCGAGGCCGAACGGCTCTGCATCGAACTCATCCACGACGCGCGCCGTGCCAACCCGGATTGCATCGCTCTCAATTACGTCGCCCCACAATCCATCAAAAACAACAGCGTCATCCTCAAAGACATGGTCACCGGCGACAGTTTCAGCGTTGAACCGCAGATCATTGTCAACGCCACCGGCGCGTGGGTGGACGCCGTCAACGCCGTCCTCGGCGTGAAAACCCAATTCATCGGCGGCACCAAAGGCTCCCACCTCGTCGTGGATTGTCCGGATCTCTACAACGCCCTCGGCGACCAGATGGTCTATTATCAGCATGCCGACGGCCGCGTCTGCATCGTCTTCCGTTTCGGCGATAAAGTCATCATGGGTTCCACCGACATCGCCGTGGACGATCCCGACAAGGCCACGTTCGACGACCGCGAAATCGAATACATGCTCGCCACGCTCCACGGCATTTTCCCCGGCGTCAAAGTCACCCGCGAACACATCGTCTTCGCGTTTTGCGGTGTCCGCCCGCTCCCTTCCAGCCAGAGCGACGTCACGGCCAACATCAGCCGCGGCCATGCCATCCATGTCATCGAGCCTGACAACACGCGCAAGCTCCCCATCCTCTGCCTCATCGGCGGCAAATGGACCACCTTCCGCGCCCTCGCCGAACAAACCGCCGACAAAATCCTCCCCCGCATCGGCGCCGCGCGACGTTGTGATACCGCCGACCTTCCCATCGGCGGCGGCAAGGATTTTCCCGCCACAGACGACGAGCGCAATCAATGGATCGCCCGCGTCGCGGGAACCACGAAACGCTCCAAGAAACGCATCGCCACTCTGCTCGCGCGTTATGGCACCGCCGCCGAGGTTGTCGCCGCCACTGACGACACGCCGTTCGGCTCGCTGCCCGACTATAGCGTCGGCGAAATCGAGTGGCTTGCCGCCAACGACGACGTCGTTTATCTTGCCGACCTCGTGTACCGCCGCAGCACCATCGGCATTCTCGGCAATGCCACCGCCGGAACATTATTGGAACTTGCCGCCGTTGCCGGACGCGTCCTTGGCTGGGACACCGAGTGTCAAGCCATCGAAGTCACCCGCGCGTTGCCGCCGCAGGTCAACGGCGCACCGCGCACTGGCGCCGAAAAAGCTGGCCCCGGCGACTGGACCCGCATCATGCACATCATGCGCAGCGGAAACCAATAAGGAGAAATCACACCATGAAAAACGTCTTCATCGCACCACGCCGCTACATCCAAGGCCGTGGCGTCCTCAACGAAATCGGCACCTTGCTCGGCGCCATCGGCAAGAAACCGCTCTTCCTCTGGGACACCCGCGTCAAAACCGTCGTCGCCCCCGCTGTGAAGCGCGCGACCTTCGTTGACGTCGAGTTCCGTGGCCAATGCACCAAGGCCGAAGCTGAACGCGTCGCCGGCCTCGCCAAACAAAATGGAGCCGACATCATCGTCGCCTTCGGCGGCGGCAAAACGCTCGATACCGGCAAAGCAGCAGCTGCTTTCGCCGGCGTCAAGTGCGTCACCGTGCCGACGATTGCCTCCAACGATTCGCCGACCAGTTCCTACACCGTCTGGTACGACGACGACGGGAATTGTCTCGGCTTCGAATCGTGGGGCGTGAATCCCGATCTCGTCCTCGTGGACACGCAAGTCATCGCCAACGCCCCCGTCCGCTCGCTCGTCGCCGGCATGGGCGACGCCCTCGCCACGTGGTTCGAGGCCGAAGCGTGCCGCAAAACGCGCGCGCTCAACCTCGCCGGCAGCGGCGGCACCGCGACGATGGCCGCGCTCGCCATTGCCCGGCTCTGTTACGACACGTTGATGCAACACGGCGTCGAAGCCAAACGCGCCGTTGAACAGCACCTCGTCACGCCCGCCGTCGAGAAAATCGTCGAGGCCAACGTGCTGCTGTCCGGCCTCGGCTTCGAGAGTTGCGGCTGCGCGAGCGCGCACATGATCGCTAACTGTTTCCCGTCGTTCCCCGAATGCCACAGCCTCATGCATGGCGAAGAAGTCGGCTTCGGCCTCATCGCGCAGCTTTGCCTCGACGAAGACACCGACACCGCCGAACTGTATCGCATCGCCGACTTCGAAATCGCCATCGGTCTTCCCGTGACGTTCGCCGAACTCGGCCTCGCCGGCGTGAAGCGTGATCGCCTCCAAAAGATCGGCGACATCTGTGCCGGTAAAGGTTCGCTCTGCGAGAATCATCCGTTCACTGTGACCAGCGACAGCATCGTGGACGCCCTGTTCGCCGCCGACGCTCTTGGCCGCGAGCGGAAGAAACTGCTCGACAAAGCTTGAAATCGCGGCGCCACAGACAAAGACGATGCTTGAGTGACAAACGGTTCTCGTCTATGCTGTAGCGCAATGAAAACCCTGACTCGCATCACACTTGACCCTGCCGTGATGGGCGGCAAGCCGTGCATCCGCGGCATGCGCGTCACGGTCGGCACAATTGTCGGATTGGTTGCCACTCACCACGCCAAGACAGAGATTCTCACGCTCTACCCGTATCTTGAAGCGGAGGACATTGACGAGGCGCTGGCCTACGCCGCATGGCGCGCCGAGGAAGTCGAACTCCCGCTCCAACCAGCATGAAGCTGCTGGTGGACATGAATTTGTCACCCGCATGGGTGACAACGCTCAACGCCGCCGGACACGATGCGATTCATTGGTCAACCGTCGGCGACATTCGTGCGGATGACACGGTGATTATGACGTGGGCACGAAATGACAGCCGTGCAGTATTCACACACGATCTCGATTTCGGGACGACTTTGGCGCTGACACACGCAACGGGACCAAGTGTGATCCAAGTCCGGACACAGGACGTGACGCCATCTGCAATCGGCACTCTCGTGTTGCAGGCGCTCCGGCAGTTCCAGACACAACTGGAGCAAGGCTCAATTGTTGTTCTCGACGAAGTGCGAGGACGCGTCCGTATTCTGCCGGTTAAGTGACGCCCTGCAACTGGCAGCGTCAGGGCTGGGTGATCTTGAGTCGGATGAAACGGCTTGTGGCGCTGTCCATTGGAACCAAGTCGCGGACAACGACGGTCTGCGTGATGCCATCGGGATTATCGGTGACACTCACCGTCGCGGTGTAACTTGGGCCTGAGTTCCATGCGACCAAGTCGCCGGACACTTCCACCACGTAACTGATGTCAGTCGCCGCTGTTACGCGCGTGTAGGTCAGCGTGAGATAGTCGTTGCCGTCCACATTTGTCGTGCCTTGCACCGGCAAGCCAATCGCACCGGCGACTTTCGGATCGAGGTTCAACGCATACTCCATCAGGTTCAGAATGCCGTCGCCGTCAGGATCGGCTGTGGAAACCGAGTTCGGATCGTTGATGCCGCCGGTGCCAGCCCATCGCTGGCCGGCCCACGCGTCGTAGGCGGTGGCGTACGCAGTGAACGTCAAATCGCGGAACGTCTGCACGCTGCCATCGTCGGCTTGCAGGCGCAACGTGTAATCGCCGCTCACCGAGACGCTGGCAGTCGTGTTGGTGAGCGTGGCATCGGCAAACGTCACCGTGCCGGGGCCGACGCACTGTGTCCACAGCGACGTCACAGCGGGCGGCGTGGGATAATCGTCGTCGGTGACACTGCCGTTGAGCGCAAAAGGCGAGAGCGGATACGCGGCGACGCTGCCGGGATCCACGACAGGGGCTTTGTTCAACGACACGACGGTGAGGTTGGAGAACGTGCAGGTGTTCAGGCCGGTGCCGCCGGCGTTGTCCACGGCGAGGCCGACGAGCACGGGCGTGGTCATGATGACGGTGCGCGGCTGGCCGAGTTGGATCCATGCGCCGGGCGAGCCGGACACGTCGGGCGCGTGGAAGCCGGTGATTTTGTTGCCATTGCGGATGAGACGAATCCAACGCGTTTTCCCGGTGAAACTGGGCACGCCGCCGGTGCTGCCGCTGGCGAGCACGCGCCAGATGTAGCCGTTGAATGCGCCTTGTGGGATGCGACCGAGGAAGATGTAGCCGCCGCTGTCCATGCTTTCGCGGATCATGAGGCCGGACTTGGCGCTGGTGGCGCCGGAGGTGGCGTCCACGAGTTTGACGGTGGCGACGAAATCGCCGACGTATGGCCGTCCGACGAAGTGGCCGGTGCTGTCGAGGCCGCCGCTGCCGCCGATGGTATAGACGCCGTTGGTGTAAGCATCCGTGCCCGCCACGGGACTGGTCACGCCAAAATCCTCGGTGATCAACGCGCTGCCCTCCGGCGTGAGCGTGACGTTATCGAAGGTCGCCACGGCGCTTGAGCCGGCGCTGCTGCTGGTGGCGGTGAGGCCGAAGACGGCGTTGGTGTCCATCGTGACGACGGTGGCAGCGCCGACTTGATTCCACGTGCCCGGTGAACCGGCGACATCGGACGCATAGAAGGCGCTGATCTCGCCACTGGCGGCGTTGCGATCGAGTCGCAGCCAGACCGGGAGCGTCACGCCCGTCTGGTTCGTGACGCTGTCGGTCGTATTCGTCGTGGTGCGGGTTCGGAATTGCAATCCCGTGGACGGCGCGTAGCCGAGGACGGCGCGGCGCGCGCCGCGATAAAGCGTGTCGCGAATGGTCACGCCGGCGAGCCGGTTGGTCGGGCCGGTGAGACTGTTGAGGCGCGCGACAACGCTGCCGTCGCCGGCGACTTGCCGGACCATGACGTGCGCGGCATCGGTGGTGACGTTGCTGTAGCCCGCGCCGGTGCCGGTGAGCGTGAAGACGTCGTTCAACAGGAGGGTTTGTCCGCGGATGGAAACTGCCGGCGTCATGTCCTCGGTGATCCAGTCGGCCGGCGTGATGGCGGGACCAACAATCACGGTGACTTGATCACTGACAGTAAACTGGCCGTCGGTGGCGGTGACTCTCAAGACGTAGGTTCCGTTCGTGCTGAAGGTGACCGCCGACGTCGCCGACGCGGGCGACTCGAAGGTGGCCGCGCCGGGGCCGCTGGCCTGGCTCCAAGCGAGCGTCACCGGCTGCGGTGCGCCGTCGTCGGTCACGGTGGCGGAGACGAACAGACCATGGCCGCTGGCGATGAGTGGGCCTTGAGCGGTGGGACTGGTGATGAGCAGCGACGGCGGGCTGTCGTTGTCGGCAATGGTGACGGTGGCGAAGCCGTTGGTATCAATGTAGTAACTGCCGTTACCGATTTTTACGACAACATGTTCTGCTCCTTCGGTGAGTGCGTCGTCAATGGCGCTCACGTTGATCGTGACATTGGTCTGACCGGCGGCGAAGGCGGCGGTTGTGGCGATGGTCGTGTAGTCAACGCCGTTGGCTGCCGTGCCGGTGATGGTGAGGTTCACCGTCAAGCTGCTGTTGGTCGGCATGGTGCGCGTGAGGGTGAACTGGCCGGCGTTGCCGGCGGTTTCGGAAGCGTTGGCGTCGTTCGCCACGATGCTCACCGTACTGCGGTCGTCATCGGCAATGGTGACCGTGGCGTTCGACGGTGAACCGACGGTGTAGTTGGCGTTGGCGGTAAGTGTGAGGATGACGGTCTCGTTGCCTTCGTTGCTCGTGTCTTGGTTCGGCGTGACAGTGAGGTTTGTGCTCGATTGACCGGCGAAAATGGTGACGTTCGTCGGCAGGGCAACGAAATCGCTGCCGCTGGAGGCAGTGCCGCTGCGACTGAAATAGACCACGAGATTGCTCGCCAGCGAACCGGCGCGCGTGAAGGTGAACAGGCCCGCGTCGCCGCTCTCGACCGCGTTGGGATCGGTCGCGACGATGTTGACGACCGGGAAATCGTCGTCGGTGATGGTGAGTGTGTGCTGGTTGAGGCTGCCGAGCACCGCGCCGGAAGGAGTGGAGAGACTGATGACGACGGTTTCGTTCGTCTCGATTGTTGTATCGTCCAATAACGTGACGCCGATGCTCTGAACCGTTTCGCCCGGTGCAAACGTGAGCGTGCCGGCCGGCAGATTGAAATCCGCGCCCGGCGTGGCCGTGCCGCCGCTGACCGCATAATCCACCGTGACGGTGGACGCGGACGGCGCGCTCAACGCCACGAGTACGTTGGCCATGCCGGAGTTTTCGGCGGCAACGGTGTTGGTGGCGCTGAACCCCACCGATGGCAGCGCGGGAGGCTGGTCGTCATCTATCACGGTGAAAGTGAAGTTCGTCAACGCGCCGAGTCGCGCGCCGTAAGCGTTGCGCAGGATCACCATGATCTGCTCATCCCACTCCTGCGTGGTGTCGTTGTTAATGGTCAACGGGATGTACTGCACGGAATTGCCCGGGTTGAAAGCGAGCGTGCCGGCGGCCAACGTGTAATCCACGCCTACACCGAAGGCGGTCGTCACCGTGCTATTGCGATAGATGAACTCCACGCCCGCGTTCGCAACCGACCCCAAATAAATGCTGCGCGCACGATAGCTCGGAGTCTCGCGCGCCATGACACCGGCTTGCGCGGCAGCGGCGCCGCCGGCTTGCGTGAGCACGCGGGCCGTGAGCGTGAAATCACCGGTCACGGTCGCGGCGACGAAGTGGCATTCGTCCTCCGTGCCGGTGATGCCCGCGCCGGAGCCGATGACGGTATAGACGCCGCTTGTCACGCTGTCGGTGCCCTGCGCGTTGACGAAACCGACGGTTCGCCCTTCCAACGTCGGCGAGCCGGTGAGCGTGACGTTGTCGAAGGTCGCCGTGCTCAGCAAGCCGTCGCTCTTCGCGGACACGGCCAGACCAGCGAACACCTCGGTGGAGAGCGCCATCGTCTGGGTGCTAATCTGCGTCCACGCTGCCCCGTCCGGCGAGGCAAACGCGGTGAAGAGATCGCCCGCGCGCTGGAGACGCAACCAGTAAGGCCGCACGATGGCGGTCGAAGTGCTGTTGGCAGCCGAGCCGCCTGCGGTGGCGCGGTAAATCACACGCGTTCTGCCGTTCCTGGCGGCGGTGGCGCTGAAATGCCGGGCATTGTTCGCGGTGGTCTCGCGGAACATCACGCCGGCTTTCGAGTTGGTATTGCCGCCCGACATGGAAAACACCCGCGCGGTGAGCGTGCAGTTGCTGGAATTCCCGATCGGAAAATAGACGTAACGAAAGGCATCAAGGGTGCCTGTGGAGGAAATATCGGGACCGCCCACTGTGATTGTGTAAACGCCGCCGGTTTCCGAATGGCTGCCGGCGGGCGACGGCGAGCCGATGTCGAGGTTGGTGATCGTACCCAAGCTGCCGCCGAGGTCGAGACCCGTGATGCTCACATTGTCAACCGTGGCGGTGCAGGTGATGCCGTTGGTGGCGGAGGCGACGGCGATGCCGGCGAAATAACTCGCGTTCGACATGCTGATGGTCTGCGTGCTGCCGCGGTTCGTCCATGTCACGCCGTCGGTGGAGATGAAGCTGCTGAATGACGAACCGTTGCGCGCCACGCGCACCCAGTACGGCAGTGTGATGGCATTGGTCGTGATCGTGGTGGACGAACGCGCGCCGCTGGACACCAAGTATTCCACCGTCACCGGTGTTGTGGCGGCGCTGGTGAGCGCAACAGGAATATTCACGCTGCCGACACTCTCCAGCCCGGACGCGCCGGCGCTGGTGAAGGAAACCAGTTGGGCGCTGGTCTCGTTGTCGGTGAGATACATCGTCGCGGACGGGCCGCGTCCATACGCGCCGGGATCGAGCGTGAGGATGATGGTCTCCGTGCCCTCGAAAGAGGTATCGTTGATGGGCGTGATGGTCACGTCTGCGCCGGAAGCGCCGGCGGGGATGATGACGCTGCTGCCGACGATGCTGTAGTCCACGCCGTTGCTGGCGGTGCCGCTCAGCGTGAAGTTGACCGTGAGCGAGTTCGTCGTGCTTCCGGTGCGCGAGATGTAGAAACTCGCGGCGCTCCCGTTCTCTGTCATCGAGGGCGGATAGCTGGTGGAATGCGCGTCCACATAAACCGTCGGTTGTTCGTCATCGCGCATCCAGAGCGTGGCGGAACTGCTTGGCGCGAAGGTTTGATAGGCTGTGTTGGAGGAGATGGTCAGCGTGATCGTCTCGAGATCCTCCGCCAGCGCGTCGTTGATCGTGGTGACGGTGCGGTTGCTGACGACGGTGCTGTTGTTGAGCACAATCTTGATCGAGCCGGTGAGTGTGTTGGTGTCAAGACCGGCGATGGTGTAGTCGGCGCCGGCGGTCGCGGTGCCGCTGACAGCGTAGTTGACCGTGACCGTGCTGGTGCCGGAGCCTTTCACGGAGAAACGGAAGTTGCCGGCGGTGCTCGGCTCGGAAGGATTGGCGGTGCCGATGACCTCGACGTAGGGCGCATCGGTGGCGGCATCGTCAATGGTGACGGTGGCGCTGTTATTTGTGCCCAGCCGGTAATCGGTGGGCCCGGCGCCGAGTTGCAGCGTCACGTATTCGCGGCCCTCGCCCAAGTTGTCGTAACGCGGCAGAATCGTCACGGTCGCGCTGGACGCGCCGGCGGGAATGACCACCGAGCCGGCCAACGCTTCGTAGTCCACGCCGTGCAACGCCATCGCGCCGGTGGTGGGACCGCTGAGCGCGTAATACACCAACAACGGCTGGCTGGTATCGCCCGTCCGGCTGATGAGAAACGTGCCTGTGTCCGGTTGCGCGCCGGGCACCGTCAAGTCCACCTCCCTCGCGCTGCTGTCGGTGGCGGTCACGGTGACCATCTGCACATCATCATCCACGATGGACAACGTTGCCGTCGCCGCAGTCGGCTCGATCAGATACGAAGCGTTGGACGCGGTGGTGATGATGACTGTTTCCACCGGCTCCGGCGCGCTGTCGTCAACCGTGTTCACCTCGACGACCGCCGAAGCCGCACCGGCGGGAATCACGACGTTGCCGGGAAGCGCCGTGTAATCGCTGCCTGGCGTGGCCGTGCCGCCGACGGTGTAGTTTACCGTCAGCGAATTCGTCGTCGCCCCGGTCCGCGTGAACGTCACGCGCGCGGGCTGGCCGGAACCTTCGACGGTTCTCTCGTCGGTCCTCGCAAGCGCGACCTTGGGCAGCGTCGTGTCGTTGTCGGCAATGGTCACCATCGCGCTGCTGGCGGTGCCGACGACGTAGTTGTTGCCGGGGCCGAGTTGGAGGATGACCGTCTCCGGCCCTTCGGCGGTGGCCTCGTCCACCGGGATCACCACCACGTCCAGTGAAGCCTGGTCTGCCGGGATGGTGAACGTGCAGAACCCCTGGCTTGCGCTCACGTAATCCGGCGAGAAAGTGTAGTCGTTGGTCTTTGTCGCGGTTCCTTGCGCGGCATTGACATACACGTCGAGCGACTGGCTGGCGTCGCCCGTGCGCGTGATGGTGAAACGGCCTGCAGTCGGACCTGTCTCGCTCGCGTCCGGCACCGTGGCCGCAATAGTGACCACCGGGGTCGCCTCCGCTTCGAAGTCCGCGCCGGTGAAGTTCGGCCCGACGGTGACGTTGTTGTTGAAAAGCTCGCTGAACGTGTAGCCGTACAACAGCGGCGTCATCGTGTAGGTGGTGGCGGTCAAGTTCGGCAGGACGTAGTAGCCGTCGTTGTCGGTGAGCACGCCGTTGGAGCCGCCGTTGGCGTTGACGATGACGTTGGCGAGGCCGACGCCGCCGACCGTGACGCGGCCGGAGATGGTGTAGCGGTTGTTGCCGTTGCCGACGGTGATGAGCTGCTGGCGCGTGGTGCTGCCGCCTTTCATGTCCGAAACGGTGCAGGCCACGACGTAACTGCCTGCCGTGCTGAAGGTGCGCGTGATGACGTTGGAGTTGGGCGAAACAAGCTTGAGCGAGGTGTCGCCGAAATGTTGCCAGGAATACGCGAGCGTGTCGCCATCGGGATCGCTGGCCGTCGCAGTGAAGGTCACCGTTGCGCCCGTCGGCACCACGTTGGCGGACGCGCCCAACGCCAGCGTCGGAGGCCGGTTGCCGGGGAACTGGCCGAGGTTCACCACGACGTCCGCATACTTTGGCGGATTGGTGACGACATTGACGGTGGTGATGTGGATGCCGCTCTCGAAGTCCGAGAACGTGCAGCCCATTGAAATGGCGGCATCGTCCTTGCCGTAGGGCGAGCCGGGCGTCGTGTCAATGAGTTGAAGATTGTTGCCGCCGCCGTTCGGGAAACGCCAGCCGAGCAACATACCTTTGTCAGCCCACGGACGCGACGAACTGCCGTTGTAATTCTGCCGTACCTCGCCCCAGTAGGTGCGTTGCGCGTCCTTCACGATCTTGAGAGCGTAACGATTGGACGGATCGAGCATTGGCTGGTCGAAGGCGTGGATGCGATAGGCGCCGCTCTTCGTGATTTCGGAGACATACTCGGTTGGCAACCACTTGATCTGGGTTTTGGACTGCGGGTTGAACTGATCCGTGGGCACGCCGCCGCTGCCCATCACATCATAGACATCGCCATACTCTGCGTTTGCCCCCGCCCCGATGGCGCTGGTGCCGGCGGTGTCCCAATAATTCGCGTGGCCCAAACCGAGCGAGTGCCCGATCTCATGCGCGCAGGTGCCGACGCCGTCGCCGTAAACCCAGACCGAACTGCCGCCGCCCCAGCCGCCGACGGCGCGCGGTCCGCCGCTGAGACGCACCACCGTGCACTGGTAATCGTTGAAGTCGAAGCCCATCTTCTTGGCTTCTTCCCTCGCGTGCTCGTGCTCCAAGCCGAGGCCGTTAATCGGGCCGCCGTTGGAGGTGTCCTTCTGCACATACCAGGCTTCATTGTGCGGCAGCTTGACCGGCGGCGACACCGTGGTCAGCGTGGTGAGTTTGCCATAGGAGGACTTCGCATAAAAATCCGCCACCTCGCGCATGATCTCGTAGCACTTCGATTCCGTAGTAGGCGTCGCGTTCTGGTCCGCGAACGTCATGGGGATGAAGAGCACCTTCAACACCCCGATAGCCGGCGTCGGCGCCGCCGGCAGGATGCCGCTGATCGGGACCGGCCCGCCCGTGCCGCCTTCGGCGTAAAGATATGTGATGAAGGTCTCGACGGCTTGAGCGTCGTCGAGATAAACCACCGCCTCCGGTATCTCGACCGCCACCGCGTCCGAGGCGGTCAATTGTCGTCCCGACACCGGACTGACGGTGATGACCGGCTTCGCGGGATCCGGTCTCTCGCCCGCCTCCAGAACGCGCACCGGCGAATCGCTGACAGCGAACTGATTGTCCACCGCGACGCCGTTGAGGGAATCGTTGCGCGCGCCGAACATGTCCTGCGCGCGTCGGCCATACACGTTGACGACGAGCGCCGTGCCGTCAGCGAACGCCGCGACGCGATAAACGATCCAGTCCTTGGGAATCGTTTCCCCCGGCAGCGGGTCGCCATGATACACGCGAAGATCCGCGCGCCGGTTCACGCGTTGCTCAAGCTCGCTCAAAACCTGCTCCGGCAACTGTTGCCGCACCGTCATCGGCACCGCCCGGTGCAACGCCTCGCGCGGGTTTTGCCGGATCAACGTCTTGAATTCCGCGCGCCGCTCGCGGGCCAACCGCACGCCTTCCGCCTCCAGCGCCGCGCGCTCATTTGCGGGCGCCGCAACGTAGCTTCGCATCCACTCTTGAAATTGCCCGAACGCTGCATTCGTCGGCGCTTGTGCCGGCTCGGTGATGACATTTGTTGGCGTTGAGGGCAGAACGTTGACGACAGAAGGAGACGAGCAGACAATCTGGTTGTCGTGCGTCACCTGCTCCCGAACAGCAACCACGGAAACCAGCAACAACATCACAACCACCAGCCATCGTGGTTTCACACTCATGAACCTACAAACGCAGCGACCGCAACGCCGGGTACAGTCGCTCGAACACCTTGAACCGCTCGGCATACTCGGCAGTCAACGCGCGGTTCGGCTCGAACACGCGCCCGGCACGGTACACGCGTTCGAACGCCTCCTTTTCATCCCGGTAAATGCCGACGCCGATGCCGGCGAGAATCGCCGCGCCGAGCGGCGTCGCTTCCTCGACTTCGGGAACCTCGAACGGCTGGCCGAGCATGTCGGCCCGGTTCTGCATCCAGAATTGGTTCTTCGTGCCGCCGCCCACGGCGACGAGTTTGTCGCAGCGCGCACCGAGACCTTTGTCCAAGCTGGCGAGAATCTGGAGGAACTGGTAGTTGAGACCCTCGACAACCGCGCGGAGCAAGTGGCCTTTCGTCGCCGTGTTGCGCAGCCCGACAAACGCGCCGCGCGACTGCGGATCAATCACCGGCATCGTGCTGCCGGACATGTGCGGGAGAAACACCACGCCATCGCAACCTGCCGGCACGGCAGCAGCAGCGGCCATCAGGTAATCCCAATCCACGCCGCCTTCGGTCGCTGCCTTCTGCGCCTCCTCGAATCCGAAGTTCCGACGGAACCACTCCAGCATGTCAGCGGCCACGGCGGACCCCATCGCAGCATACAAGTCGCGCGCGACGTGCGAGTCAATCCACAGTCCCATCTCGCGCGCGGCATCGGTGAGAATCGGTTGTGACGTCGCCGTCACGATGATTTCCCACGTGCCGGTCACATCGAGCACGACACCGGGTTTGAACGCGCCAACGGGCAGACAGCCGCAAAGAAAATCGTGTCCGCCAAGCACAACCGGTGTGCCGACCGGCAAGCCAGTGACATCGGCGGCAGCTTGATGGACTTTGCCGAGCAACGTGCCGCTCGGCCTCGGCTCGCAAAGCAACCGGCGCTCGATGCCGGAGAGTTTCAGCAACTCGTCGGAGTATGTGCGCGTGCGCTGGTCAAAGAGCAGCGTGTTCGACGCCATCGAGTAATCGGTCGCGCGTTCGCCGCAGAGTTGGAAGTTGAGGAAGTCCTCGATGAGGAGCCATTTATCGGTCTTGTCGAGGATGGCCGGTTCGTGCTCGCGCATCCACAGCAGGCGCAACGCGGTGTTGATCGTCCAGACCGGATTGCCGGTGATCGAGAATTGTTTCGCCGCGCTGATGTGCTCCAGCCACCATTGATGCTGCGGCGCAGTGCGCGGACAATGCCAACTGATGAACGGGTAAAGCCACTTGCCGTCCTTATCTATCGGCACGCCGTCCATGCCCATGCCCGTGACGGCAACGGCGCGGATACTCTTCATGTCGTCGAGATGCGCGACCGCTTCACAACAAGCTTCGCACACGCCGTTCCAGATTTGTTGCGGGTCCCACGTTGCCCACGGTGGATGTTCCGGGTACGGATGAAACAACTCCGTCGGGCGGTTCGCGGCCGACACGACGCGACCATCGGTGTCGAAGATGACCACTTTCAGGCTGGTCGAACCAAGATCAATGCCAACGAGGTAATTCATGGCTCAGAATGAGACGTGTGCGCCGGTACCTTGCCAGCCGTCCAATTGGATCGGGTACTGGCCGTAGGTACGGATGGCGTTCCACATCGCGAGGTAATTGCCCGGCTTGACACCGGAGTGGATGCTGTTGCTCGATGAAACGATGAGTCCGCCACCAGCGGCGGCTTTGCGGATGACTTCGCGGGTCTCGTCAACGACTTGGCGTTCGGTGCCGTTGGTCATCGTGTGGGCGCAGTCAACGTTGCCTTTCAGCGCGATCCGGTGGCCGTACTTCTGTTTCATCTCGCCGATGTCGAGCCCGGCCAGCGGATCAATCGGGTCGAGACAATCAATACCGGCATCGAGAATCATGTCGAGCAGCGGCCGGATGTTGCCGTCGGTGTGCTTGATGTGGATCAGCCCGGCATCGTGGAACCCTGCGATGACGCGTTTGAGCCCGGGGAAAAGCATCTCGCGGAACATTGCCGGCGACATGAACGGCGACTCGGTCGAGGCGTAGTCGTCGCCGGTGACGACGAACTCGGTGCCGCGTCGTGCGGCTTCCTGCGCGAGTTTGATGTTGGTCTCGACGGACATTTCGACGAGACCGCGAATGAGTTCCGGTTCGGCGGCGAACGCTTCGAGGAGATACTCGAAGCCCATGAGGTTGCGCGGAATGGAGAGGACATCGTTGAGGTGAATGCCGATGGCGAGTTTGCCTTTGTAGGTTTTGACGACGCGTTCGAGGCTGGCGAAGCGGCCCGGCGCGAGCGGGTCGGGTGGACGATATGAGTTCAAGTCGTCGAGCGTCTTGATCGGACCACCGATGGGCATGCCGTATTCTTCCTCGCCGTATTCGAGAATAGCACCCCATTCGTTGCGGATCCGGTTCGGGGCAATCTTCTCCTTCTTGTAGTCGGGGCCAACGAGGATGGCGTCGAGTCCCATGCGGACGGTGAACTCCTCCATCGAGCTGTCGGGGAGGATGGCGTTGCGGACTTTGCGATCAATGATCCACTCGAAATGCGGTATGCGGTCGGGTTCCTGTCGTCGGAGGACGCGGCGGACGCGTTCGGCAGAAGTGAGTTCGCTCATGGCGGCTGGACTCTAGCGCAAGTGATGCGCGACAGGCAAAAACAATTTGTCCGCCTCCCCCGGGAGGAAGGCGGACAAATGCGCAGACGGAATGGGGCTGTAGATTACTTCTTGGGCAGAACCGGGCTGATTTCGTACACGGGCGGAATCTCCGGACCTGTCGGCGGTCCCGGCGGAGGCGTCAATGGCGGGTTCCAATCCGGATCCGGCTCGATGATCGGCGTGGGTTTCACGTTCGTGTCAATGGCCTGATTGGTGCGCGGGTCGCACTCCACACAGAGTTGCTGGCCGGCCTGCAGCACGACCGGGTCGGCGCGGCCACGGATGAGCAGCGTCACCGTCCGGTCCATCACGCGGCAGCAGGCGCGGTTGTTGAGCAGCCAGACGCTGTAGGCGCCGAAGCCGCGCACTTCCGTCAGGCAACTGCGCGTGGTCACGGTAAACGATGATTTGTCCGACTGCGGCCCTGTTTGCACGAGGATCTTGCCGCGTTCCAATTCGATGTTGGTGAGCGCAGCCGGTTTCTTGCCCCGTTCCGGAAGTCCTTGGGTCTCTTCACGCAACTGGTCCAGACGAATGATCGTCTTGGGCGTGATTCGCAGACGCGCGTCGGCCGTCAGCGAAAAGTCGGCGACAGAATTCGTGCTGGTCCGCGCCGACGCGCCCTCGGTCAAAGCGACGCCGCGGTAGAGGCTTTTCCAATCCTGACCTTGCGCCTGATAATCGGCCGGGCCTGTCATGCCGGTGACAACGGCGCGGGCCAAGCGCGGCGCGGCCTCAACGCTGGCCACCCCGCAAACGGCGAGGACAATCGCAAGCTTCCAAACCAGTTTGAGAATCATTGTATCTTCTCCTGTTGTTGGAGTTGACTTTACACTGGCGGGCGGCGCTGTGCAATGCTGTTCTTCACAATACAGACATACCGCCATGGCAGCCGAACGAACCGCAGCCCAAAATAGGCAAACCGCCACGCTGCGGGCAGCGACGCCAGCGCAACCTCCTCTTCATTCGGAACCAGAACCTTCCGCAAAAGAAAAAGCATCTTCCCGCGCAGCGTGTCCAACACCCGCACCCCCCACCCCGTCGGGCTGCCGCGAAACGCGCGACGCGGCCCGAACAATCCCGCGCGCGCGGCGCATATCAGTCTTCCGATCTTCGGGTGATCCGGCATCGTCGCGGGCAACGGCGCGCCAAGAAGCGCGTGCGCGAGTCCAATTCCCAGCCGGAGCATTTGACAACAACCCGCCTTCGCCGCCTCCTGCTGGACGTAATCCCAATCCAATTTCTTCGAGCTGCGCAACAACGCCGCAATATCACAGACCGCGCGCAGATCGCGGTAACCGTGTTTCACAGGGTGGTAACACAGAAACAACAGATAGTCTTCGTTCGACAGGGTCCGGTACGCTCGTTTCTCCACGGTCACATCTTGCGCGCGCGCCCACGCCTTGCGCACGTCCAGCGGACAGAGATACGGCTGAACGCCCCAATGCAAATCCACCATCGCCTTTCCCTTCCCCGGCGGCGCGTAGAAATCGAATGCGTATCCCAACCGAACCAAGGATTCCTGCTGCCGGTCGTCCAAGTCGCGCATGGGCTGCAATCCTTGTCCCGTGAGGATCCGCCACGCCCGGCGCACGTCTTGCGGGCGCACCATCAAGTCAATATCGCCGGTCTGGCGCAGCAACGGCGAGCCGCACAACAACACGCCCAGCGGCAACCCCTTCAAGACCAGCATCGGAATCTGTTCCGCCTCGAACGCGCGCGCCAGTTCCTCGAGCTGGCGCGACAGACAAAGGTGACGGAAGATCGCATCCTCGCCGACTTGCCGGATGTGACGCGCCACCGGCTCCGGCAACAACTCCGGGAACTGT